>JBBSVB010000293.1:0-3732 GCA_038233875.1 Actinomycetales bacterium
GGCATCACCCGCGTCATCCCGCTGACCGGGCTGACGACGCCGCTGCTGTCAGCCGGGGGCTCATCGCTGATCGCCAACTGGATCATCATCGCTTTGCTCCTGCGCATCTCTGACCACGCCCGACGGCCCGTTTCTGAGCGCATCCCCGAGGCCGCCCATCCCGCTGAGGTCGAGTTGCGAGCGAGCCGATGAACACTCCGATCCGCCGCCTGGCCGTCCTCGTCTTCGCGATGTTCGCTTCCTTGCTCTTTGCCACGACGTACATTCAGTTCGTTCAGGCCGACGAGTTGGCCGACCGCCCCAACAACCGGCGCACCCTGGTCGAGAACTACAGCCGAGACCGGGGCGCGATCCTCGTCGACGGCGCTGCGATCGCCGACTCAGAGCAGACCGATGACGAGCTGAAATGGACCCGGAGTTATCCCGAGGGCCGGTTGTATTCGCACATCACGGGCTACTACTCGTTCATCTACGGAGCCAACAAGGGGCTGGAGCGCTCCGAGAATTCGCTGCTCTCGGGCACCGACGACTCGCTCTTCTACCGCCGCATGGTCGACCTGATCACCGGCACGGTGCCTACCGGGGCGGCCCTGGAGTTGACGATCGACCCCGCCGTGCAGCAGGCCGCCGAGGACGCGCTGGGCGATCGCCGCGGTGCCGTCGTGGCCTTGGACCCGAGGACGGGGGCGGTGCTCGCCCTCGTCAGCCACCCGACATACGACCCGAACGAACTGTCGTCACACCGCCTGGGTGCTGTTCAAGAGGCCTACGAAACCCTCAACGCTGACGAGGGCCAACCGCTGATCAACCGCGCCATCGCCGGCGACCTCTATCCCCCGGGGTCGGTCTTCAAGTTGGTCGTGGCCGCGACGGCGCTGGAATCGGGCCAATACACGCCCGACTCCATGCTCGAAGGACCGCAGCGTTACGCCTTGCCCGGCACCACCACTGAGTTGCCGAACTTCGAGGGCGGCACCTGCGGCCCCACCGACCAGGTCAGTTTGGCCGACTCTTTGCGGGTGTCGTGCAACACCTCGATGGCTTACCTGGCCGGCGAGTTGGGCGCCGATGCGTTGCGTGAGCAGTCCGCCAAGTTCGGCTTCGGCCAGTCCGTGGAGATCCCCATGTCTGTCACCCCCAGCGTCTACCCCGACGACGTCGACCCGGCTCAGTTGGCCCTGACCGGGATCGGACAATTCGAGGTGCGGGAGACGCCGATGCAGGTCGCGATGACCTCGGCAGCCATCGCCAACGAAGGTGTGCAGATGAATCCTTTCCTGGTCGAAAGCGCGCGAGATGATGACCTGGACGTCATCAACGAGACCAGCCCCAGCCAATTTGGCACCCCCATATCCCCCGAGACAGCGGCCTCATTGCGGGACATGATGGTGAGTGTGGTCAGTGACGGTTCCGGCAGCGCGGCGGCGATCCCAGGGGTGGAGGTCGCGGGCAAGACCGGCACCGCAGAGTTTGGCGCGCAAGGCGCAGCACACGCATGGTTTACCGGGTTTGCGCCCGCAAATGACCCCCAGATCGCCATGGCCGTGGTGGTCGAAGGTGCCAGCGGAGACTGGACCGGCGAGAGCGGCGGGCGGGTAGCCGCCCCGATCGGGCGGGCCGTGCTGCAGGCAGGAATCGGACAATGAGCGACGACGACACCAACGAGCAAACCCCCGATGGGGCATCGGCTGACGCTGCTGACAACGACGCCACCCGCGTCAATAGCGGCGGCACGAGCAGCGGTGCCACGCCGAGCACCCCGAGCACCGCCGACGACTTCACCACCGCCCGGGTCTTGGGCAATCGGTATGAGGTCGGCGAGCTCATCGGTCGTGGCGGCATGGCCGAGGTCCACGTGGGACATGATCTTCGGCTAGGACGAGCCGTCGCGATCAAGATTCTGCGCAACGAATTGGCCCGAGACACCTCATTCTTGGCGCGATTCCGGCGTGAAGCTCAAGCCGCAGCCGGGCTCAACCACCCGGCCATCGTGGCCGTCTACGACTCCGGCGAGCAGGAGATCCGCGAGTCAGGTGGCGCGCCGCTGCAGGTGCCTTACATCGTGATGGAGCGGGTCGAGGGCCGCACCCTGCGTGACGTGCTCAACGAAGAGAGCGTCCTCGACCCAGAGGAAGCCGCTCGGATCACCGCCTCCGTCCTGGCCGGCTTGGACTACGCCCACACCAAGGGCATCGTGCACCGCGACATCAAGCCGGCCAACGTGATGCTGACCCGCGGTGGCGCGGTCAAAGTAATGGACTTCGGCATTGCGCGGGCGCTGGCTGACACGGCCGCGACGATGACCCAAACCCAGGCCGTGCTCGGCACCGCCCGCTACCTGTCCCCCGAGCAGGCCCAAGGCAACCCAGTGGATGGGCGCTCGGACCTGTACTCGACCGGCTGCCTCCTCTTTGAGTTGCTTAGCGGCCGCACCCCCTTCCAGGGCGACCCCGTGTCGTTGGTCTACCAACACCTCGGCGAGCCGCCGAAACCCCCTTCGACGTTTCAGGCTGACCTGCCCCAGCCCTATGACGCGATCGCGCTACACGCTTTGGCGAAGACTCCGGAGACGCGCTACCAAAGTGCGTTGGAGTTCCGCGAAGACTTGAACGCAGCCCGCTCGGGCTCACCCATCAGCGACGCCGCGAACGCAACCTACGCGCACGCCGCCCGACAGGCCGCCAATCAGTCCCCAGCAGGCCCGGGAGGTATGCCGCCAGCCGGGTGGGGAGGCGCCGCCGCCGCAGGGGCTGGCTTCGCTGACCCCTCCTCGGGTGCGACCACACAAGCGGTGCCAATGCAGTCCGGCGGTGCCCGTTTTGACGATGAGCACGAGCAGACCGGCGAACTCCCCCTGCCGCAGGAGCGGCATACTGGCGGATATTGGGTTTTGGGGACTTTGGGCCTGTTGGCCTTGGCCGCCGTGGCCTTCGTGGTTCTCCAAGTCATGTCGCCAGTGGAGGCTGACCAAACCGTCCAAGTCCCCGTGCCAGCGGTCGTCAGCATGACGCAAGAGCGAGCCGAGACGGTGCTGGAAGATGCGAACCTGAAGCCCGAGATCGAACTCCGTAAATCGACAGAATCGAAGGGTGAGGTGATCGAGCAAGATCCGCTGCCCAACACGCAAGTGGACGAAAACTCCACGGTCACGGTGGTCGTCTCCAGCGGGCCGGACGCCATCCAAATCCCCGATGTCGAAGGATTCACCGAGGAAGCAGCGCGAGACCGGCTCGGCAACGACGACGTCCTGGTGGCCGCCGAGACCGAGGAGGAAAACAACGTCGACTTCGCCAAGGGCCGGGTGATATCGACGACACCGGACATTGGTGACTCGGTGGCTCCCGACGAGGAAGTCGTGCTGACTGTGGCCAGCGGCAAAACCGACGTCCCGAACGTGGTCGGTGAGGATCAGGGTGACGCGATCTTGACGTTGCGTGAGTTCAACCTGGCACCCGCCACGCGATACCGCGAGTCGAGCGAGTCGTCCCCCAACACGGTCTTGGAGCAGTCGATCAAGGCCGGTGAGGAGGTCGACTACGACACGCAGATCACGCTCACCATCGCGTCCTCACCCGTGCCGACGATCACCCAGACCGCCACGGTCACGGCGACCCAGACCACCCCGACCACCGAGGAAACCGATCCTCCGGCGGAGACCGATCCTCCGGCGGAGACCGATCCTCCGGCGGAGACCGATCCTCCGGCGGAGACCGATCCTCCGGCGGAGACCGA
>JBBSVB010000294.1:0-3714 GCA_038233875.1 Actinomycetales bacterium
GGCGACACCTCCCACGGCAAACACCCCGACCACGCCGAACCACTTAGACGGCAGGCCCGCCACGAAGAGCATCCCGCTGACGATGGCCACCAAAATCATTGCGGTGCCCAGGTCCTTGCCGAGCATGACCAGCCCGATCAGCATCGCAGCGCCGGGGAAGACGAACGGGATCATGGCGTGCGTGATCTGGCCGATGACCGCTCGCTTATGCGCGAGAACTGCGGCACCGAAGACCACCAAAGCCAACTTCGCGAATTCCGACGGTTGCACACTTGCGCCACCGATAAAGATCCAGTTGCGGTTGCCTTGGAAGCCTCTGCCGAGCGGGCTGAACACCAGGGCCTCAAGCAAGACGCCAATGATCAGCCCGGGCATGGCAAGGCGCTTCCACCACCGAAGCGGCACCCGGGAGGCCAAGGCACCAAGGCCGATACCCACACCCGCAAAGATCAGCTGCTCGAAGAAGACGCCCCACGAGCTCCCAGTGGCGGCATATGCTGCCACGCTCGAGGCCGAGAGCACCATGACCAGACCGACGGAAACCAACGCTGCCGCGCTGACCAGGATCAAGTAGTACGGGGCCGTCGGGGATCGAAGCCACTCCCGGGCCGACCGGGCTGGAAGCGGCGTGCTGCCGTGTGTTTTCGGACGCTGCGTGGTCGCGGTCATGATGCCGCACCCGACTGCGCGCGGCGCAACACGGCCTGCGTGAAACAGTCCCCCCGGGCCTCATACGAATCGAACATGTCGAGTGATGCGGCGGCTGGCGCCAAGAGCACCACGTCACCGGGGCGCGCCGCGATGATCGCGACGTCGATGACCTCATCCATCAGGGCATCGAGTCGCAGACGGCGCGCGTTCAAGGACATGCCCTCAGTTTCGGGTGTCGCCATCACTTCTACGGCAACGTCGGGCGCGTGTCGGGCAAGTGCCTGAGCCAATTGGTCCCGATCTGCCCCCAACAGCACCACTGTTCGAAGACGTGAGGCGGCTTGCTGAACCAGCCCGTCGACATCGGCCCCCTTGAGTTGACCGCCGGCAATCCACACGACGTCGGGGTATGCCGCCAGCGACGCCGCGGCCGCGTGCGGGTTAGTGGCCTTGGAATCGTTGACGAAGCGGACATCGTCGATCACAGCAACCTCGGTGATCCGGTGCTGCTCGGGGACAAATGCACGGACGCCATCGCGCACCGCAACCGGTGGCACTCCCGCCGCTCGAGCGAGGGCGGCCGCCGCCAACACGTTAGCCACCATGTGGGGGGCAGGGACCCCGGTGGCGTCAATGTCGGTCAACGTGCATAACTCTGCTGCGGAGTCGGCGCGCTGCGCCACGAAGGCCCGGTCGGCCAAGACCTCCTCGACGAGGCCGAGCATCGAGCGGTCCGGGATGCCTAGCGTGAAGCCGATGGCGCGCGCCCCCTCGATGACCTCAGCCTCTTCGACCATCGTCTCGGTGGCTTTGTCTTGAGCGTTGTAGACGCATGCGACCTGAGTGCGCTCGTAGATGCGCGCCTTCGCTTCGGCATACGCCTGCTCGGAGCCGTGCCAGTCCACGTGATCGGGCGCGACATTGAGCACGCACGAGGCCAGCGGCGAGAGGCTGCTTGCGTAGTGGAGTTGGAAACTGGAGAGTTCGACCGCGAGCAAGTCGAAGGGCTCCGGGTGGAGCACCGCTTCCAGCACCGGGGTGCCGACGTTGCCCACAGCGAGGGCACGCACTCCGGCGGCCGTCAACATCGACTCCAGCAGGCGAACGGTCGTGGTCTTGCCGTTGGTGCCGGTCACGCACAACCACGGAGCCGCGCCGTGGCGGGTCCGCAAACGCCACGCCAACTCGACCTCGCCCCACACGGGTATGCCGAGGCTCCCGGCGTGCGCCAATAGCGGCTGAGTCGGCCGCCATCCGGGTGACGTCACGACCACGTCGACCTCGCCGATGTCTTGCGGCCAGGTGATGACGTGCTCAGTGCCGATGCGAATCTCCGCGCCCAAGATGTCCAGGACTTTTGCGCGTTCGGCCTGGATCGGCGCCGCCGAGCCGCCGTCTAAGACCGTCACGCGGGCGCCGCGCTCCAACAGCGCATCGGCAGCTGCGAAACCGCTCACGCCCAACCCGGTCACGATGACGCGCAACCCTTGCCACGCGGCGTCACGATGGTTTAGTGCGTCCAACTGCGTCTCAGAGGCCATGACCACTACTCACAGACGAGCAACCCATTCGGCGTAGAACAAGCCCAAACCTAAAGCCACACACAGCCCGGCGATGATCCAAAACCGGATCACGATGGTCACTTCGGCCCACCCCAGCAGCTCGAAGTGGTGTTGAAGCGGGGCCATTCGAAACACGCGCTTCCCGGTCATCTTGAACGATCCGACCTGGATGATCACCGACAACGTGATGATCACGAACAACCCGCCGAGAATAGCCATAAGCAACTGGGTGTGGGTCACGATCGCCAACCCGGCCAGGGCTCCACCCAGAGCCAGCGACCCCGTGTCCCCCATGAAGATTTTGGCGGGCGAGGCGTTCCACCACAGGAAGCCAAAGCACGAACCGGCGATACAAGAAGCCACTACTGCGACGTCCAGAGCGTCGCGGACGTCGTAGCAGTTGGGGCCGGGGCTGATCTGACAGTTCTGGTTGTACTGCCAAATACCGATCAGTAGGTAGGAGCCGAACACCATCACCGAGGCACCGGTCGCCAGACCGTCGAGCCCGTCGGTGAGGTTCACCCCATTGGAGGCACCGGCAATCATAATGTTGGCCCACAGCACAAACAGGATGAGCCCGCCGACCGTCCCGAAGACGGCGAAGTCAAAGGACGTATCCCGCACAAACGACACAGCCGTGCTGGCCGGGCGGCGGAAGTCCCCGGCAGGGAACTGCAGCGCCAAGACGGCGAAGATCACCGCAACGAGGGTTTGGCCCAGTAACTTCTCCCAGGACCGCAGCCCCAGACTGCGCTGCTTGGAGATCTTGATGTAGTCGTCAAAAAAACCGACGAGCCCCAACCCCGCCATCAAGAACAAGACCAACAGGCCGCTGATGGTGAAGCGCACCCCGCTGAGCTCGACGACGTTCAGCATGCCGAACAGGCCGATGGTGAGGTGGGCAACGAAATACCCCACCAGGGTGGCCGCAATGATGACTGCCCCACCCATGGTGGGGGTGCCTCGTTTGGTGTGGTGAGACGTTGGGCCGTCGTCTCGGATGAACTGCCCATACCCTCGACGGACCAAGAACTTAATGAATAGCGGGGTGCCGACCAACGCCACGACCATCGAGATGCTGCCCGCGAGCAGGACGCTGATCACGGATGCTCACCACCGGTCGCCAGCGCGTCGCCGAGGTGTCGAAGACCGGAGTCACGACTGGATTTGAGGATCACGACATCGCCGTGTACCAACAGGTCTTCCAGAATGGTGCGTGCGTCCTCCACGGAATCGATTTGGAGGCCACCGTCCAACCGCACGGTTTTAAAGGCTCGGGCCGCAGGAGCCGCCATCGGACCGATCGCCACGACGTTGTCGACGCCGAGCTCTGCCGCATAGGCACCGACCCGCTCGTGCTCGGTCTCGCTGTCCTGGCCCAGCTCGCGCATCTCGCCGACCACGGCAATGACACGTCCGCTGGACCTCATAGCGACGAGCGCCTGCAAGGCCGCCCGCATCGATTCCGGATTTGCGTTGTAAGCGTCGTTGACGATGGTGA
>JBBSVB010000295.1:0-3711 GCA_038233875.1 Actinomycetales bacterium
AGAAGGTCTGTTGGTTCAGCCGCACTTCGTTCCACCGGCTCGCGGTGGCCACCACGGTGATGCCGTACGCAGGCCCGCGCCGCACGAGAGCCTGCATCAGCCCGGTGGTCGCGTCGTGCTCGTCAGCCAGCGGCCCGAAACCGTCGACCAACAGCACTACGTCGGCCACGTTCCTCGGGTGGGCCACCGGCGACCTGGCGTCCATCGCTGCCGTGGCCCTCACCAAGGAATCGACCCGCAACTGGGTGAAAAGTTCTTCGCGTTCGGTCAGGAGACCGTGCACTTCTTCGACGATCCGCCGGGTAACCTCCGGCTCCATTCGACCGGCCACCCCGGCCACACACGGCAATCCTTCGATGGTCTGCAGGGCAGATCCCAGCGCATCGATGCCGTACACCACCACCTCATACGGTGTGTGGGTCAGCGACAGCGAGGCGGCGATAGTGCGCAGCACGGTCGATCGCCCACTTCGGGGCCCGCCCACGACCAACACGTGGCTGGTCGAGTCGCCAAGGTCGAGCTCCCAGGGGCCCTGCCATTGCTGTGACGGATCGTCGAGCACGCCCAGCGGCACCCGCAGGGGCTTACTGCGCGGAATGCGTGGGCCGACGGCGGTGTCAACGACTCCAACACGATGGACCTGATCGAGGCTGAGGCGTCCGGGAAGCGGCGACGACCACACAGCGTGACCAACCGACGGCATCAGCGCGAGCCGAGTGACGGTTTCGTCCAAGAGGGTTGGTTCCGTCGGGCCTTCATCGAGGTCGTGGGACCCAATCACCTGGGCCGTCGAGCCCGCAAAGACATCAGACTTCACGGGTCGGTAGTGGGAGAGAACTTCGACGCCTCGCGGTTCCTGCACGGGCGCGGCGTCGGTTAGGGCGAGCGGCCCGGAGACGAAGCCGGCCCTGAACCGGGTGTACGTCGCAGTGTCCACCTTGAGATACCCATACCCAGGCAGTGCTGGCAGCGCGAAGGCGTCGGGTGTGTCGAGCACGGTGCGGCTTTCGGCCTCGGACAGCGTCCGCAGCCCCAGGCGATACGAGAGGTAGGTGTCCAAGCCGCGCAGTTTTCCGGACTCGATGCGCTGGCTGCTCAGCAACAGGTGAACGCCAATCGAGCGACCGATGCGCCCGATCGACAGGAACAACTCGATGAAGTCCGGGCGTGCGGTCAGCAGTTCACCGAACTCATCGATGATCACCAACAGGTGAGGCATCGGGTCCAGACCCGCCTCGCCGGGTTCGCGAAGTCGGCGACTACGGGCCTTTCGGTATGTTGTGATGTCGCAGAGATTGCCCGCGTCCTTGAGCAACTGCTGGCGTCGCCGGACCTCCCCCGCCAAGCTCGCGTAGACCCGTTCCACCAAGGTTGTGTCGTCGCCGAGGTTAGTAATGACGCCGTGCACGTGCGGAGCCTTCGTGAACGGAGCAAAAGTAGCGCCTCCCTTGTAGTCGACGAGCACCATTGCGACGTCGGCTGGGCTGTGCGTGCTCAGCAACGCCAACACCAGGGTGCGGAGCAACTCCGACTTGCCCGACCCGGTCGCCCCGACGCACAAACCGTGTGGCCCCATGCCTGACTGAGCCGACTCTTTGAGGTCCAACATGATCGGGTCGCCTGCCTCGTCTACACCGATCGGGACGCGCAAGAACTCGGCGGGCGAGCGCGGGGCCCATACCCGGTCGAGGTCTAGGCTGCTCGGGTCCTGCAAGCCCAGCATCTGGGCGACGTCCCACGCCGCGCCGCCCTCAGAGTCCGCGACGCTGTCCGCCGAGAGCCGCAGACCTGCCATCGCTCGGAGCAGCGCGGTGCACTGGGCCGGTCCCAGATCGTCCAAGACCACCCGCGCCCCTACGGGCTCCTGGTCGCGGCGCTCGTAGACCTCGATGAGCGCGGAATTCGGGTCCTTCGGGTCCTGCTTAATCCTCATCGTGATCTCGTCAGGCTCATGGCTGGCCTCCGAGACCAGGTGCAGCACGGTTGCACCCAGGTCGGCAACGCTGATATCGCCAGTGTCCGACAGCACATCCGTGCACGGCTGGCCGTGCTCGTCCGCGATGACCAACAGCGTCGCACATTCGACGCCCGCATTGCCGCGACTCAGCGTGCGGCGGCGCTGAGCCGCACGAGTGACCCGACGCCGGACTTCTGGGCCCAATAGCGAGCGCAACTCGGCGGTGGAGCGACCCACCCAGCGGGGTGGGCCGAGGATCGGGTCTGCCTTGGCGCCTTGATCGACAACGTGCGGCAACCAGGCCGCTGCCGACCACGGCGAGGGCCTGGTCTGCACGGCGTGTCGCGACGGTGAGGTGCGGGTATGCGCTGACGGTGGGACAGCGACGGCCACGAAAAGATCATGCGGTGAGGTGAAGGAGGCAGCTTGTGCGAGGACAAGACTTGCCACCCGGTCACAGAACGACCGGTCCCCCAGCACGCTAACGTGGCCAACACCGGCTAAGTCCACCGCGAGGGGCGCGTCACTGCGATGACTGAACCGGCCCTCCACCCGCTCCATCTCAACCTGCATAAAACTGTCGGCTTCACGCACCCCAGGCTCTTCGCCTTGACGCTGAAACGTGTGCAGCCGCACCTGACCCACGCCCAGCCTGACCTGCATAAAGTCCGTGTCGCTGCGGCGGCGCTCCCACAGCCGAGAGCCCTTGATAACCATCCGGAGCAGGGAGCACGGGTGGGGCTGCGCGTGCCGTAGAGCCGCTAGATGCGCCGCCTCTGCGTCGGTCAACTCGGCCCGTATCCGCTCTAGGTAGGCCAGGTAGTTCTCTCGCTGGGTGCGTCGAGCGCGCGCTGCTTTGCCTCGCTGGCTGAAGACCATGACTACCGAGGCCAGGATCGTCACGATCATCATCAGCGCTCCGACCGCCGCCAGGCTCGAGCCCCGAAACAGCATCATCACGGTCATGGAGGCGCCTGCCCCGAGCATGGGCACCAGCATAAGCAGGCTGCCCATGCCCGAATTGCCCTCAGGCAGCGTCGGCGGCCGTTCGAGGGGCCGGTCGCTCGCAGTTGGCGCGCCCGCCGTGTTTCGGGCAGCGCGGTGCACGAGCACAGCGCTCATCGAGGTGCCACGCTGCGTTCGATCACGTCGGCGGCGAGTGCCGTCACGGCGTGACGAGTGCGAGGTGCCAGCAGGTGCGTGTGGACGTGTGCACCACCGGCGAGGTGGCGATCCCGAGGGAGGGTTGCGACGGTGACGGCATGATCACGGAGAATTTCCCGTCGCGCCTGATCCACGGTGATTCCGGAGTCAGTTTCTCGCTCAACGATGACCACCACGACGGCGGCGGCAGGAAGCCCGACAGCCACACAGCCCTGCACCGCTGCCTGAGCGCATGCGGCACCGCGAACGGTGTTGTCGCACACCACCACAGCAACGTCAACGCCCTCGAAAAGCAGATCACATGCGGACTCAAGGGGGTCCATGAGGTCGGTGCGAGGTCGGCCTGGACGTTTACCTCCCCCGTGGTGGCTGCCCGTGTCAATGACGCTCACTCCGACCCTGCGCTGCAACCGCGCTGCAACATTCGCGGTGACGGGCGCGCCGGCTGCGGGCGTGAGCACCGCCCACACGGGGCGTGAATGCGGGCGTAATACAGCCCCGACGTTTCCTGCGCTGAGGTGCTTATGAGCCCCCGCCACGCTCATGGTCGGAGCCTGCGCCAGCCGCGACAACAGCCCCCCGGTATGCCC
>JBBSVB010000296.1:0-3693 GCA_038233875.1 Actinomycetales bacterium
GCACCGTCGGGCGCTTGCCCGACCACTTCGTGCCCGGCTTCGATGAGCATTTCGGTGAGATCCATCCGGATGAGGGCTTCGTCTTCAGCCACCACAATGCGGTGGTTTTTGGCCCCACCCGGAGCCGTTGATTTGAGCTCAGCAAGGGCCGACTCGGCATCAATCGAGGGCTGTTCAGTCATGTGCGTCCTTTATCTGTGCCGGGAGCGGGATTCGAACCCGCACGCCCTTTCGAGCAAAGCATTTTGAGTGCTCCGTGTCTGCCATTCCACCACCCCGGCCTAGGGCAGAAAGATCATATACGCCCGTCGGCGTCCTCGCGTATCCGAGCGTAAGCGTTGGCGCGGCCATAAACCGCGTCGCCCACCTTGTGGATACGAAGCGCGTTGATAGACCCGGGAACCCCGGGGGGCGACCCGGCCACGATAACAATCAAATCCCCTTCGCTGCACCGCTTCTCGCGCAGCAGCGCCTCATCGACCTGCATCACCATTTCGTCGGTGTGCTCGACGTATGGCGTGAGGAAGGTCTCGATTCCCCATGACAGTGCCAACTGGGAGCGGGTCGTCGCCAGGGGCGTAAACGCGAACATCGGGATCGCCGAGCGTAGCCGCGACATCCGACGCGCCGAGTCGCCGGTCTGGGTGAAGGTCACCATGTAGGACACCTTCAAGAGGGCGGCGATATCCGCTGCCGCGCGGGTGACGGCACCGCTGGTGGTCTTGGGCTTGCTGCCCAGTGGAGTGATGCGGTCCAGGGCTTGCTCTTCAATGTTCTCGATGATGGTGGCCATCGTCTCAACGGCCTTGATGGGCCACTCGCCCACGCTGGTCTCCCCCGACAACATGATCGCGTCGGCACCGTCCAGCACCGCGTTGGCGCAGTCGCTGGCCTCGGCGCGGGTGGGTCGAGCGTTGGTGATCATCGATTCGAGCACCTGCGTCGCCACAATCACCGGCTTCGCATTGCGACGGGCCATTTCGACGGCCCGCTTCTGGACCAGGGGCACCTGCTCGAGCGGCAACTCCACACCCAGGTCGCCGCGGGCAACCATGATCGCGTCGAAGGCTTTGACGATCTCTTGAAGGTTGTCGACCGCCTGAGGCTTCTCCACCTTGGCAATGACCGGTCGGCGTATGCCGACTTCGTCCATGATGGCGTGCACGTCGACGAGGTCGTCGGCCGAGCGCACGAACGACAAGGCGATCAGGTCAGCGCCGGCACGCAGGGCCCACCGAAGATCGTCGGCGTCCTTCGCGCTGAGTGCGGGCACGCTCACGGCAGCACCGGGCAGGTTGATGCCCTTGTTGTTCGACACCGGGCCGCCGATGACGACCTCGGTGATGACGTCGGTGTCGGTGACCTCCACGGCCCTGAGCTGAATCTTGCCGTCATCGATGAGCAGGTCGTCGCCAGGCTCTACGTCGTTGGCCAGACCGTGGTGGGTCGTACCGACTTCGTGTTGATCCCCGGGAACGTCACGGGTGGTGATGACGAATCGGTCCCCAACCGACAACTCGATGGGTCCCGATGCGAAGCGGGCGGTCCGGATCTTCGGGCCCTGCAGGTCGGCCAAAACGGCGACCGCACGGCCGACGTCGTCACCCGCCTTGCGCACCATGTCGTAGCGGCGCTGATGCTCCGAGTGGTCCCCGTGCGACATGTTGAGGCGAGCAACATCCATCCCGGCCTCCACCAGGGCAGCGACCTTCTCTTGGGTGTCGACGGCGGGACCGAGGGTGCAGACAATTTTGGCGCGACGCATATGTCACACCTTATGCGTCGCTCCGCTCAAGATGTAAACGATTCCCCCGCGTGTTCTGGCTCTGGGTCAGGCTCATGGAGATGGGCTGATCCGCGGGGCGGAAAGTCCGCTCGTCGGCCACGCCAGAAGTACATCACGACGCCGAGAGCAAAGATCACTAGTGAGACCCACACGTTGACTCGCTGGCCGAAGATGATCTCTGCAGGGTCGGTCCGGGCCAACTCGATGAAGAACCGGCCCAGGGTGTAGCCCATGAGGTACAAGGCGAAGACCTGGCCCCGAGCGAACCGGTGCCGACGGTCGGCCACGATAATGACGGCGGCCACGATGAGCACCCACAGGGACTCGAATAGGAACGTGGGCTGGAAGGTTCCGAGCACGACTGCTGCTCCAGAATCGTCGACCACGGCACTGCCGGTCCCGGCGTTCCACTGGTGAATTTCCAGGGCCCACGGAGCCGTCGAGGGACCGCCGTATAGCTCGTTGTTGAAGTAGTTGCCCCATCGGCCCAAGGCTTGGGCCACTAACAGCCCCGGCACGATGGAGTCTGCGATGTCGAGAAAGCTGTAGTCGTGGCGACGACACGCGATGTAGGCACCTAATGCCCCCAGCGCGACCGCACCCCAGATGCCGAGGCCACCCTCCCAGATTTTGAAGGCGTCGATCGGGTTCCCGTTCTCGCCAAAGTAAGGGCGGGGTGAGGAGATGACGTGGTATAGGCGACCGCCGACGATGCCGAAACCGACGACCCACCCCGCAACGTCGTATATCTCCTCACCCGTGCCACCCCGGGCCCGCATGCGGTGATACGAGATCCAGATGGCGACAAGGATTCCCGCCAGGATGCACAAGGCGTAGGCCCGGACAGGGAACGGCCCCAGATGCCACACGGATTGCTCTGGGCTCGGTAGCGCCATCGGTAACGCTGCGGTCAGTGTGAAGGTCATTCCTAGCTCGCGATCAGTTCTTGGAAGGACACTGGGTCCTGGAACAGCCCGGTCAACTCATCTTCGCTGATTGGCTCACCATCGATGGTGAGCGTGGGCGTTCGGCTCACATCGTCTTGTTTAGCACGCTCCTGCATTGCAGTCGCGTAGTCAGCATACTTATTCGTTTCTACGCACGAGGTAAACGTGTCCAGTGCCTCTCCTTCGATGCCCGCCTCCTGGGCGGCGTCAAAGAACGCTTGGTCCTCGTAACCGGTGCCTTCTTCGACCGGCTGACGGTCGAAGAGGCTCGTCACAAAGCCACTGAATTGGTCTGCATCCGCCGAACACACGGCGGCGTTTGCGGCCCGCGAGGACGAGTCGTTACCGAGACTGCCGTCCAAGGAGGACATGAACGTGTAGGTCAATTTGATGTCCCCTGCGGCCGCGGCTTCGGTGATCGCTTCACCAGAGGACGCCTCGAGTTGACCACAGAACGGGCACTGGAAGTCCTCATACAGATGGACCTGCGGCACGTCGGCGCCAACCTCTGGGTTGAGCACCAAACCGGCCCCATCGGGCAGCGAGTTGATCCCGCCCTCCGCGTCGAGGCTCGTAGTGCGAGTCCCGAGATAGACCAGGACCGCCACGAGAATGACCAACACGCCAGCAACGACACCGATCAAGCCCGTCGGTGGTCCGCTGGCCGTCTGCGTCGCCGTGGCTTTGGGGGCGGGGGGACGTGACATCGCTCAGATGTTCCTCTCATCGGCCACGGACTCGCTCCACACGCCGTCCAAAGAAGACAGGGTACTCGGCCGGAGCACGAGCCAGAGGCCAGCGGCTGCTAGCGCCGTGTCGCGGATGATCTCTTGGAGGTATGCGGTGTTGCTCGGATCGATGAGGCCACCGGTGCCGAAACAGCCGCAATCGATGGCGAGCCCCCACGGCCCGGCTGAACAGTCCCACGATCAACAGCACCCCCACCGCGATCTCGATAAC
>JBBSVB010000297.1:0-3690 GCA_038233875.1 Actinomycetales bacterium
CCGCGCGATCGGCCTTGGTCGCGTTTGCCGATATGGGGGTGCGCGAGGTGATCGTGCAGGTCAGAGCCGAGCCCCGAGCCGAGACCATGTGCCTCGCCGAGCAGCTAGGGATGTCGACGCAGGTTTTGACGTACGAGCAGGGCCCACCTGACGTCGACGGCGTCGACGTGGCGATCAGCACCGTCCCGGCAGGCGCAGGTATGCCGATGCCTGCGTCCCCCGACGGGGCGCGCCGCTCCCTGGGCTTGGTGGCGATGGACGTCGTGTATCACCCGCAGACCACCGACTGGTCGCGCGCGCTGGGCGATCACGGGGCCGTGGTTGTTGATGGCGCGGCCATGCTGCTGCATCAGGCGTGCGTGCAGGTCGAGTTGATGACCGGTCAGCAGGCACCCGTCGAGGCGATGCGGTCGGCCTTACGCAGTGAGTTGGCGTTGCGCGGTGAGTTGGCGGAGGGGCAGCGGTGATCGAGAACTTCTTCGTGCCGGGGATCATCTTTCCCAGTGTGGTCGCCCTTGTGGCGGGGATCTTTGCCGTCAAGGTCGCCCAGTGGTTGCGCTTGGCGACATATCGCAAACCCGATGAGGAGTCGATGCCGCTGCCGGGGTCGCGGTGGTGGGTGGTCCCGACTCTGGCAGCCCTGGCTTGGGTGCTGTCCTGGCGGGCCCTGTTTGCCCCTCCCGCCCAGGTCACTGGCGTCATGGTCGACCCCGGCTCCAGCGCCGGCGTGCCGTCGTTGACCCAGTTCGCGGTGCTGGCCACGTTGCTCGTGGTGGGGTTGTCCTGCGTCTGCTTGGCCGCCATGGACATCGACGTGCACCGGCTGCCCGACCGCATCATGTGGCCCACCATGGGCATTCTGATTCTCGGACTGGCCCTGGCCGCGGTAGTGGGCGGTCACTGGTGGCCGCTGGCCCGGATGCTGATCTGCGCGCTCGGCGCGGGGGCGTTCTATTTGACACTCTCACTGGTTTCGCTGGCTCGTGGGTCGCTAACCCTCGGGTTAGGGGACGTGAAACTGTCGATGGTTCTGGGGGGAGCGCTGGGCTGGTTCGGCTTCCAAAGTGTCGTCGTGGGCCTATATGCGGGCTTCCTCGTCGGCGGGATCGCGGCGGCGTTCATGCTGGTGACCAAGAAGGTCGGGCTCGGCGGCCACCTGGCCTACGGACCGCCGATGATGCTGGGTGCCATGGTCGGTTTGCTGCTGCCGCCTGACATCCTCAGTTCGATGTTCTGAGAGAATCGCCGGATGTTGCGTTGGCTCACCGCAGGTGAATCCCATGGCCCTGCCCTGACGGCGATCATCGAAGGGCTGCCCGCCGGGGTGAGCGTGTCTCGGGAAGCGGTCGGTGGGGCGCTGGCCCGGCGCCGGCTCGGATACGGGCGGGGGGCCCGGATGAGTTTCGAGGCCGACAAACTCGACTTCGCCGGGGGTATGCGGCACGGCCTGACGTTGGGCTCACCCGTCGCCCTGCACATCGCGAACTCCGAGTGGGCCAAGTGGGCCGAAGTGATGAGCCCCGAGCCCGTCGAGGATGTGTCTCTGGCTCGCGCCAACGATATCGGTGCCCCCCAGGAGTTGGCCCGCAACAAGCCGTTGTCGCGACCCCGCCCCGGCCACGCCGATTTGGCTGGTATGCAGAAGTACGGGTTCACCGAGGCGCGGCCGATCCTGGAACGCGCCTCGGCTCGAGAGACGGCGGCTCGGGTGGCCCTGGGGGCAGTGGCCGCAGCATTCTTGCAGCAAGCCTGCGGCATCACCCTGGTCAGCCATACCGTTTCGATCGGCAGCGCCGGATGGGTCGGACCCGACGCGGACGCACCAACTCTGGACCAGTTGCCGAGGGCAACGGATGTCGCCCGACTCGACGCCGACCCCGTCCGCACCCTAGACGCCGACTTGTCGGCCGCAATGGTGGCCGAGGTCGACGCCGCCCGCAAAGACGGCGACACCTTGGGTGGGGTCGTGGAGGTTGTTGCGTGGGGCTTGCCGCCGGGGCTGGGCTCACACGTGCATTGGGACCGCCGGTTAGACAGCCGCCTCGCCGGGGCGCTGATGGGCATTCAGGCGATTAAGGGCGTGGAAGTCGGTGAAGGATTCCGCACGGCCGCGCGGAGGGGAAGCGCTGCCCACGATGAGATCGAGCGCGACGAGGACGGCCACGTGCGCCGCGTTTCGCTGCGCTCAGGTGGCGTCGAGGGCGGCATGAGCACCGGATCGGTCTTGCGAGTCCGGGCGGCGATGAAGCCCATCTCCACCGTTCCGCGAGCCCTGCGCACCATCGATGTCGCCACGGGTGAGGCAGCGACCGCGATCCACCAGCGCAGCGACGTATGTGCCGTGCCTGCCGCTGGCGTGGTGGCCGAGGCGATGGTGGCACTAGTGCTAGCTGAGGCCGTGCTGGAGAAGTTCGGCGGCGACAGCGTGGCTGAGGTAGCTCGCAACCTCAGCGGCTACCTCGCCGCGATCCCCGAGACGATGGAGACAGCAGTCGATGAGTAAGACACCGCATACCCGGCCCACCGTCGTTTTAGTCGGCCCCCCCGGTTCAGGCAAAACCACCATCGGCAACGAGTTGGCTGCGCGCTCCGGAGTGGCCTTGCTCGACACCGACGCAGCGATCGTCGCCGAGCAAGGGCGCAGCATCAGCGACATCTTCGTCGACGACGGCGAAGCAGCCTTCCGGGTTTTCGAGCGGGACGCGGTGTTGGCCGCACTCTCCAGCCACGACGGCGTGCTCTCGCTAGGCGGAGGTGCCGTCATGACCGCAGACATCGAGCAGGCACTTCTCGACCCGCGTCACATCGGCACCGTGGTCTTCCTCGACGTGGGCATCGCCGACGCGGCGTCGAGAGTGGGCTTCGACGCTTCCCGTCCCATGCTTGTGATCAACCCGCGGGCCTCCTGGAACCGGTTGATGCGCGAGCGTCGGCCCACGTACGAACGCGTGGCCTCGATCCACATCAACACCGCCGGGCGGTCGGTTGCCGACATCGCCGACGAGATCGAGCGTGCACTTGCCGCGCCCGACGCGACCGCCTCACCCGAGTCACCTGCGGCAACCGATAGCGCGGCCGACAACGGATGAGTGCCCTTGCGAGCCATACCGTCGCGGTGGGGACACCCGGGACCACCGACGCGTATGAGGTCTACATCGGCGGGGATGCGCTCGAGGCGCTGACTCCTTTGCTGCGTCCGGGCAGGCGTGTCTTGATCGTGGCGCAACCGGGGCGAGACGGTCTCGTGGATCAGGTCACTGCGCTGATCGAGCGCACCGGCGGCCACCCGTTCGTCTCGTGGGTGCCGGACGCCGAAGCCAGCAAAGACGTCACCGTGTTAGCGGGGCTGTGGCAACACATGGGCCAAGCCGACTTCACCAGGGACGACCTGGTGGTGGGCCTAGGTGGCGGTGCCGCCACGGATCTGGCGGGGTTCGCTGCTGCGACCTGGCTGCGCGGGATCGACGTGGTCCACCTGCCGACCTCGCTGCTCGGAGTCGTCGACGCCTCCGTCGGCGGCAAAACCGGCATCAACACCGGGGAGGGCAAAAACCTCGTCGGAGCGTTCTACGAACCCAAGGCGGTGCTCTGCGACCCCGCCTGGCTGGCGAGCATGAGCACGGGGGACTACGTCTCCGGATTGGCCGAGGTCATCAAGTGCGGCTTCATCGCCGACCCGGAGATCCTGCG
>JBBSVB010000298.1:0-3674 GCA_038233875.1 Actinomycetales bacterium
ACTTAGAGGTGCCCGAGCAGATTATGCCGATGATCCGACAGTGGATGAAGGTCGAGCTAGCAGACTGAAGGGGCTAAGGCACCTGCTCAGTCGATGACGACGAGCACGTCGCCTTCTTGGACCACATCGCCAGGCGACACATACACGCTGGTCACCGTGCCGCCATCCTCGATCAGCATCGGTATTTCCATCTTCATCGACTCCAGCAGCACGACCTCTTCGCCGGCCTTGACCTTTTGCCCGGGCTTGACATGCACCTGGGCAACGTTGGCCACCAACTCCGAGGCTATGTGTTGCGTCATACCGATGATCTTGTCAGAAAACGTCACCGGGGTGGACCCGCACAGTGCTGCCCCTCCCCAGCTAGCGGCAGGGTGGCGAAGCGAGAATCTTCGTGCGCGACCCCGGCAGGGTAGCCTCGGCCCCGTTCTAGCAGGCAGAAAGTGGTGACTATGCGCGTTTCAGTAATCGGGACCGGCTATCTCGGGGCGGTCCACGCGGCCGGGATGGCCGAGTTGGGCTTCGACGTCGTGGCGGTCGACGTGGACGAGGCCAAGATCGCCTCCCTCTCCGCAGCGAAGATGCCGTTCTACGAGCCGGACTTCGAGCCGCTCTTGGAAAAGCACGTCGGGGGCCGACTGCGTTTCACCACTGACGTCTCAGAGGTGGCCGACGCTGAAGTTCATTTTGTGTGCGTGGGGACGCCGCAGCAGCACGGCTCCATGGCTGCGGATCTGACGTATGTGGACGCCGCCATTGACGCGATCATCCCGCACTTGGCCGGCGGCTCGGTGGTGGTGGGCAAGTCCACCGTGCCGGTCGGCACGGCCGCACGACTCGCCGATCGCATCCGCGCCGCCACCCCCGACAGCATCAGCGTCTCACTGGCGTGGAACCCCGAATTTTTGCGCGAGGGGCTCGCCGTCAAAGACACCTTGCACCCGGACCGTTTGGTCTTCGGCCTCGACACTGAGGATGCCGCGCACGCGGAGAAAGTCCTGCGCGCGGTGTACGCCACGACGATCTGGGACGACAGCACACCCGTGGTCATCACGGATCTGCCCACGGCAGAACTGGTGAAAGTGGCCGCAAACTCTTTCCTCGCCACCAAGATTTCGTTTATCAATGCGATGGCCGAGATTTGTGAAGCCGCCGGAGCGGACGTCACCAAGTTGGCTGACGCCATCGGCTACGACGCGCGCATTGGCCGCAAGTTCCTCAATGCCGGTGTGGGTTTCGGTGGCGGGTGTTTGCCGAAGGACATCCGTGCCTTCAGCGCTCGTGCCGCAGAGCTGGGTGCCTCGCAATCTGTTGCCTTCCTGGTCGAAGTCGACGCGATCAACCTGCGTCGACGAGAGCACGTCGTCAACATGGTGCGCAATCAACTGGGTGACCTGCCAGGCCGGCGCGTCGCCGTCCTCGGTGCAGCCTTCAAACCGGACTCGGACGATGTCCGCGACTCACCGGCCCTGTCCATTGCTGGCCAGTTGCACCTCGCGGGTGCCGATGTGTCCGTCTACGACCCCAAGGCCATGCCCAACGCCTCGGGCATCTTTCCCACCCTGAAGTATGCCGACTCGGTCGACGAAGCGGTGGCGGGCGTCGAAGCCGTCCTGCACCTCACCGAGTGGCCCGAATTCGCCGCGCTCGATCCGGTCGAGTTGGGCACCAAGGTGAAGGACAAACTCATCATCGACGGCCGCAACTGCCTCAACAAGGACGCCTACCGGGGAGCCGGATGGACTTACTTAGGCCTTGGCCGACCTTAAAAACGTCGATGGCCGGTGGTGCCCGCCTTTGCCAACTCGGACGCGGAGTACGTCGGTCCCACTCGCACAGCGTTATTCTGTGGTCGTTTCCGGACTAGGTTCAGGCTTGGGTTTCGGCTTGGTCTTGGGTGTGCGTTTGACCGGTCGAGCCGGGTACCTTTCTGCATACGCTGCGGCCACACGGGCAGCGCTGTCGTCCATTATTAAATGGCCTTGCTCGAGCCATAGTGCCCGGCTGCACATGTTCTCGATGGACTTAGGTGAGTGACTCACGACGAAAATCGTCCCGGCTGATGCGCGGATTTGCGAAATACGGTCGGTCGCCTTGGCCCTAAACTCCGCATCTCCTGTCGACAGTGCCTCGTCAACCACGAGGATGTCGGGCACCGCCGCCGTGGAAATAGCAAAACGGAGCCTCGCTGCCATCCCCGAGGAGTAGGAACTCATGGGGAGATTTATGAAATCACCGATGTCTGCAAATTCCACGATCTCGTCAAAACGCTCTCGGACTTCGCGCCGCGACAACCCCAGTGCCTGTCCCCCGATCATGACGTTCCGCGCTCCGCTGAGATTGCGCATCAGGACAGCGTTTACGCCCAGTAGAGCCGCTCGCCCATTGAGATAGATCGAACCGCTAGAGGGAGGGATCAAGCCAGCCACGGATCGCAACAAAGTCGACTTTCCTGACCCGTTGCGTCCGATCAGGCCGATCGACTCACCCTGATAAGCGACAAACGAGACATCTTTGACCGCGTGGACGTAGCGAGTCCCCACTTGAGTCCTGGCCCGGTTCATGGCGCGGCCCAACCCGGTCGCGGTCTCTTTCTCGGCCGACCCAGCACCGAACACCTGATAGGAAATATTGACCTTGCTCGCGATGACCGCGGGCACGTCGGTCACGCCCGTTGTGTCTACAGAAGTCGGCTCATTGTCGTCCATACGTCGCCTCCGATCGCCAAAAGACCACAAAGCCGACGAAGAAGAGACCGATGGCCCAACCACCTGCCGTGAGCCACACGGCCCAGGTCAGCTCGAAACTTTCCATCAGGGCCTGTCGCATCATGGTGAGAGACACCGACACTGGCTGGTACTGCAACAGAAAACCGCCCACCCCACTCGTGTACGCCGGCAACACAAAAAAGACGCCCGATACGTAGCGGAGCATTCGGGTCATGAGCGGGATCAAGTTCGCCGCATCTCGAACGCGATAAACGAACGCTGCAGCAATCATCGCCAGGCCGGTTGTCATTACATAGACGATCATGATGGCCACCGGGTACAAAAGCCACTTCCACGTCACGGGCTCCCCTGCAACGACAGCGACGATCATCGCCACGAAAAAAGCGGGCAATGCAGCAAGCAACTCGGTGATGACGACCGAAATCGGCAAGACAACCCGAGGAAAACGTAAAGCCCTTACCACGTTCATGTTCCCGATGAGCGCTTTGGCACCATAATTCATCCCGGCGGCAATAAAGAGAAACGAAAATAGTCCGATGATTAACATTTGAACGAAATTATCTTCGGCACCTTTGTCCGTTCGAAGAATTTTACCAAAAACGATGTAGTACGCCGCACCCAGCAGCAGAGGGTTAAGAACGGTCCAAATTTGGCCCAGGTAGTTTTGCTGATGCCGAGCAACGAAATCCGCAGACGACATAGTCATCAAAAAGCCGCGGTGAGCCCAAACGTCACGTAGATATGTACGTAGTTTCGGTCGTATACCCACGCGCTCCATGTCGTGACGGCGAGCGAGCGCCTCCGCCTCGTCATTCGACAGCCCAGGGAGCGAATCTTCGCCCTCAGGGCCGCTGGTACTCACAGCCTGTGGACTTTCTCACCTTCGGCGATGCCCCGAGTGTCAAAGAACGCCTGCGAGGCCTCGCTAAGTGCGCCGATGTCGTA
>JBBSVB010000299.1:0-3659 GCA_038233875.1 Actinomycetales bacterium
AAGTCGGCACCGTATTTCAAGACTTTCGACTCTTGCCAGGCAAAACGGTCTATCAGAATGTCGCTTATGTGTTGGATGTGCTCGGCACTAAGAGACATGAGGTTCGGCATATCGTGCCTCAAACGCTAGATCTGGTGGGCCTGGCAGACAAGGGCAAGCGTTTGCCGCATGAGCTCTCTGGTGGGGAGCAGCAGCGTGTCGCCATCGCTCGCGCCATGGTGAACAAGCCGCCGATCCTCCTTGCCGACGAGCCGACAGGCAACCTTGATCCGGCGATCAGTCAAGAGATTGTGACCATTTTGGATCGGATCAACCGTTCCGGAACGACAGTGGTCATGGCCACCCACGACACCCACATCGTTGACACCTTTCGCAAGCGCGTAGTGCAACTGCGAGATGGTGTGATCGTGCGGGACCAAGCCGACGGTGAGTACGCAGCCATTGAACCTGACGGGGTGAGCACCCCATGAGACCGACTTTTCTTCTGGCCGAAGTGGCCAATGGATTGCGCCGCAATACTGCGATGTTTGTCTCTGTGGTGCTCGTCACCATGGTGTCGCTGTTCTTCCTGGGCAGTGGACTGCTCGCCCAGCAGCAGGTCGACACAGCCAAGGGCTATTGGTACGACCGAGTGCAAGTCTCGATTTACTTGTGCACTCCGGACAGCACCGACGTGGCCGCCTGCGCCAGCGGCGGAGTGACGCAGGCTCAGCGCGATCAGCTCGATAGCGACCTAGCGGGGCTGAGCCCGCTGGTGCAGAACTACTGGTTCGAATCCAACGCTGAAGCCTACGAGCGTTTCCGGGAGCAGTTCCGCAATTCTGCAGTGCTCGATAACGTTCCGCAAGAGGCTATTCCGGAGAGTTTCCGGGTCCAACTATCGGATCCCCAAAAGTATGACGTTGTCTCTGCGGCCTTCGAAGGGGCTCCCGGGGTGGAGAGCGTGGAGGATCAGCGCGAGCTCATTGACAAACTCTTTGCTTTCCTTAACGTCGTCAGTTTGGCGTCTGTGGCGTTAGCGGCGGCCATGGTGATCTGCTCAATCCTCCTCATCAGCACCACCATTAGGCTCACGGCCTGGTCTCGTCGACGGGAAACCGGGATTATGCGCCTCGTTGGAGCGTCATCTCTCACCATCCACGCACCCTTTATTGCGGAAACCGTCATTGCTACCTTAATTGGCGCAGGATTTGCGATAGCGCTGTTATATTTCATGGTGGAATTTGGCGTGTCAGGGTTTCTGACTGAACTACTGGCCGGGGAGAGCGGCCTAGTCGCTTTGGTCGGGGTCGCTGACGTATGGTTCATAGCCCCACTGCTGGTAGGCGGGGCTGTCCTGCTTGCCACTGTCACTTCCTGGTTAGCCCTTCGACGATATGTGCAGGTGTGAGATGACGGAACCGCGACGGGCCGATGGCTCACGCCGCCGGCTCAGTGGCTCCCTGCTCGTCGCGTTGAGTGCAACTCTGGTGTTCTCAGTCCCCGCTTTCGCCGCAAGCGACGACCAGGACCGGCTCGACGAGGTGCAGCAAGAGCAAGGTACTGCGGAAGACGACAAAGCTGCCGTCGATGATCAGATCGCTGACTTGGGGGATGACCTCGACGACACGTCGGCTGAGTTGGTTGCTGCCGACGAGAAACTGAAAGACAGCGACGCGGACGTAGAGCAAGCTGAAGAAGACGAAGAGGACGCTAAACAGGAACTCATTGATGCTGAGGACGAGGCCGAGCGCATCGCGGGCGAACTGAAGGTCGCGAAAGCGAACGAGAAAAGAATCGAAACGTCCCTCGAGGAAATCGCAGACGATAAGGCCGACAGCAAGGTGGCAGTGGGGGCCATCGCGAGGGAGAGCTACAAGAACGGTGGGGTCGGCAATTTGGGCTTGACGCTGGATGTCCTCTCTGGTGAAGGGGACGCCGTCGAGGACATGGCGATGGCACGGACGGTTTTGCGTGTGCAAGACAACGCCATCGGTCGCCTCTCCACCCAACAGGCAGATGAAGTCGTCGAGAAGGACCGGCTCGTGGGTGTGCGCCGCGACGTCGCCCTACTTCAGGCGGATGCCGATGCCAGCGTGATCCGCAAGCAGAAGGCTAGCGACGAGTCAGAGGACACCACTAAAGAACTTGAGCGACTGCAAACTCAGCAAGAAGAAGACCGAGACGCACTCGAGGACGAGAAAGAGGCTTTCGAGGGGCAGTTGGCTGACGCGCAAACCGAGTCCGACGATCTCGAAGATGAGTTGGCGCTCCTAGCGGAAGAAAAGCACGGTCTAAAGACCAAGAAAGAGGCCGCTAAGCAGCGTGCCGCCCAAAAAGAGGCCCGCAAACGTGCCGAGGCGGAAACAAGCAGCAGCTCAGGGTCTAGTTCCTCATCCTCGAAGAGCAGTTCGTCGTCCTCTAGTTCGTCTAAGTCTTCCGCACGTTCGGCCCCCCGCCCAGCGGGTGGTGCCTTCTTGTCAGCTCCGTCATCGGGCCCCCGCACCAGCCCATTCGGCTACCGATTCCACCCGATTCTGCGTATCCAGAAGTTGCATGCCGGACTCGACTATGGGGATGCGTGTGGCTCGCCGATTCTGGCCGCAGCCGACGGTACGGTGATCGGCACGCCGTTCACTCGTGGCGGTGGCAACCAGATCGTCGTCGACCACGGTGTGCAGCGTGGGGTCAACCTGACCACGATCTCCAAGCACATGTCTGGCTATGCCGTCCGGTCTGGCAAGGTGAAGCGCGGCGACGTCATCGGTTATGTAGGCACCACTGGCCTCTCGACGGGGTGCCACTTGCACTTCGAGACCCGTGAGAACGGAATACCGGTCAACCCGGCGTCCTGGTTGTAAGGTGGTCGGTTGGCCCGGTCACGCTGATCGGGCCAATAGGTGAGGACGGACATGGCTAAGGAACACGGTGAGAAGCTCATCGCGAGCAACAAGCGTGCCCGCCACGAGTTCCACATCGAAGATGTTGTCGAGGCGGGGCTGGTGCTCACCGGCACCGAGGTGAAATCGCTGCGGATGGGACGAGCCACGCTCGCGGACGGCTACTGCATCGATTACCAAGGTGAGTTGTATCTCGAGAACGTGCATATCCCGGAGTACCTACAGGGCACGTGGACCAACCACAGCGCCAAGAGGCGCCGCAAGTTGCTGCTGCATCGTGAGCAGATCGACAAGATGACCTCGAAGGCCGACCAGGCAGGTCACACCATCGTCCCGTTGAAGCTCTACTTCAAAGACGGTCGGGTCAAGGTCGAGATCGCGTTGGCCAAGGGTAAGAAGCTGCACGACAAGCGGCAGACGCTGCGTGAGCGTCAGGACCGGATGGAAGCCGACCGGGCGATGTCCGCCCACGTGCGCCAACACGGCTAAACACAGCTAGGGCTGCGCGGCCAAGGCCCGCAGATTTTCGACTCCGATGCCCTCGGTGTCCCACAGCGGGTCGGTCCGGGGCACAAGTGGGGCATCTTTCCCTCCGTCGCCGCCAAGACGATCGATCAAAGCCTCGTTGTAGTTGATCGACCATAGGTCGCTCTCGTGGTCTTGCAGCGCACGGTCGGATTCGAGGAAGAAGACAACCTGTCCGATGCCCTGATAGTCGTGGGCGACGTCAGCGAGGGACCCGGATCGACAGCGACCACTGAACCGATCCCCAGGGCGTCG
>JBBSVB010000300.1:0-3645 GCA_038233875.1 Actinomycetales bacterium
ACACCCCCACGTGGTCTTCGGCCAGGTCCAAACGCACCCGATCCCGCAAAGCGAGGCGCTCGACGTGCTCTTGCGGCAACTGCAACCGGCCTGCTCGGTCGATCACCGTGTACTCGGCGGCCACCGTGCGTTCGGCACCTGAGGCGTCGACTTCGACGCGCCGCAACACCTCGGTGGACGTGCGGCCATCACGGATCTGCACGGTCCGGCGCACATGGTCGGCGATCATCGGGTCGTGCGTGACGATCAGCACCGTGGCCCCCGTCTCTTTGGCGGCCTCCGTCATGGCCTCCAACACTTGCGCCGACATCGACTCGTCCAACTCACCCGTCGGCTCGTCCGCGAGCAGCACCGTCGGGTTGTTAGCCAGCGCCGTCGCGATCGCCACCCGTTGCTGCTGACCCCCCGAAAGTTCGGCTGGCCGACGGTCGCGACAACCCCCGATGTCGAGCAGATCCAGCATCTGATCCACCCGAGCCGTCCGATCGCGCCGGGACGTGATGACCAAGGGAAGGGCGATGTTCTCCGCAGCGCTCAAGAACGGCAGCAGGTTCCGCGACGTCTGCTGCCACACGAACCCGACGGTCGATCGCTGGTAGGCCACCCTTTGCCGCCGGGTCATGGTGAGCAGGTCGATGCCAGCGACCTGCGCACGGCCCCCGGTGGGAGTGTCGAGCCCGGACAAAATGTTGAGCAGCATTGACTTCCCCGACCCTGACGCGCCCACCAGTGCTACGACATCAGCTCGTTCAACCGACAGGTGCAGCCCCTGCAGCGCCTGCACTTCGATGCCTTCGGCCGAATAGATCCGCACCAGGTCTTCGCAGACGATGTCGGGCGCAACTTCACTGCCGCGGGTATGCAGGGTCATGGCACTCACCTTTCCTCACCGAGCCGGACGTGTTGGGACAGGTCAGCGCGTGCGGCCATCGAAGCGACCACGATGACCGCAAGGGCGACGACGCTCAACACCAACGCTGCCACCCCCGCGAGCACTGCGGCGTCGATGGCGACCGGCGGTTGAAGCGGTGACCCGGTCAGGGAGCGCAGGTCGACGGCACGGACCAACAGCCACGGCACCACCATTCCAAGAGCAGCCCCGACCACCCCGGCCACGGACAGCACCGGCACTACCTCCCACGCGGTCAGCGCTCGCACATCGCGCCGACTCGCCCCCATCGTGCGCAGCAGAGCCAAGAGCCTCATTCGACTGGCCCCGCCCAAGGCTTGGGCGAGCAGGATCGCCAGCACGGTCAGCCCAGTGGTGACGGCGATGGCCGCGACGAAGAAGGCGGTCAAACCTGAGGTGGCGGGGGCGGCGTTGAAGGCATCGAGGCGCTGCTGCGGCGTCTCGACCAACGAGTTGGGCAAGGCCTTGGCCACCGCCGCGGCGACGGCTTCTCGGTCTTCGGGGTCGGCGGGTGAGATGAAGGCGGCGTTGGTTTGTGGCATATCCCGCCCGGAGGCTTCCCACGCTGATTGGCTGACCACCACGAAGCTGCGCGGGGTAGGTAGGCCCGGCAACTCGGCGGCGTGACCCACTACGCGCGCAGCTCCGAACCCACCTACCTGGACCTCGCCGGACTGCGGAAAGTTAGGGCCTCCGGTGACGATGGCGGGTGGGGTCGAGTCGGCATAGAGGGTGCTGGGCAGGGCACTGATCTGGGAAGCCGAGGCCTGGACGGCTTCAAAGGAATCGCTGACCACGTAGATGCCGACTCCGGGTGCGGTGCCGGTGTCGGTGCTCGCCACGTTGACGGTGCGGACCTGCCGTGCGACGCGGGCGACCTCGGCCACCGGGCACCGCTTGGATGGTCTCGACGAGGTCGTCGGTGATGGTGGGCCCGCTCAGGCGAATCGGTGTTCCGTTGGCGTCCCACGCGACTCGCTCGGCGTCGGCGCTGATCGTCGAGGACAGGACGGTGCTCAGCGCGATGACGGTGACTCCGACAATCACCGCGAGGGCTGGGACTAACCCTCCGGCCGGGTCGCGGACGGACCGTGCCGCTCCCACAAAGGGCGTCATGCCTCGCCGGGTATGCAGTGCGCTCACCAACGCTCGCATCGGCACGGGGAAGAGGCGCAACGTCAGGACTGCGGCGGCGAGGGCCAGCAGGAGCGGGGTCGCCGCGAACAGTGGGTCGACCCCGGCGGTGCCTTCCATCCCCCGGCGGGCCGTCACTTCGGTGACCCGTGAGGTGACCACCGCTGCGCCAGTGAGCCCACGATCGAAAAGTTGCCAGGTGGCCAGCGCGGCCACCGCGACGATCCCTGCGTCAGCCACCACGCGGGCGCGCGCTCGTCTCCGGGCGTTGCTTGTTCGCGTGCTGCCGCCGAGGTCCGAGCGGGTGAGGCGCATCGAAGCGCCTTGGCCCGACAACGTCGAGACCCCGATGATGCCCGCCGGGATGAGGCCGGCGGCGGCTGCGACGGCCAGCCCCGGCCCGACCGACGTGCTCGGTGCCGGCGTGATGAGCAGGCTTGCCGCGGCATACCCGAGGGCGGCGGCAGGCAGTCCGATGAGCGCGGCCTCGGCACCCAACAAAACGCCCAACTGGCGCCTGGAGCTGCCTCGGGCACTGGCTAGGGAGAGCGCGGCCCGGCGGCGATGCAACAGCAACGTCCCGCCGAGCGCAAAGACCGCCAGGGTGACGCCGATTGGCCCGGCGCTGATCACCGCGAGGATGGATGCGGTCGCGCGCTGCTGGCCCGTGACGTCATCGAGCGTGTCGAAAATCTCGGTGCCGAAGCGTGGCACGAAGGTGCGGACGGTGTCGTCGGGACCTGCCGTCGCGGGGTCGATCAAGGTCACTTTGGCGGCGGTCAAGGCTCCGATTTGGGCGGATAGCGCGCCGACGTCGTCGCTGGTGACGGTGCTGGCCTCGAGGGTGAACCACGTATAAACCTCCCGACTAGACCCCGGAAACAGGACCCCGGGGTTACCCGCTGCGAGGTAGGCCGCGGTCTTTCCCTGAGTCCCACGGTCACCGTCGAAGAACGTGCCGAAGTCGGCGCCGAACGGACTCTGCGCCCAGTGCGGGTCGGCGGGATCGTTGGCGACGTACGTCCCCGATAGGCGCACCCTCGCAGGGCCGAGAACACGTTCATTGCCGACCTTCCAGACCAAGGCTTCGGCGGCTTCTTGAGTCATCACGACCTCGACCGGTGGCAGGTCGGCAGGGTCGGTCGCCTCGACACCGTCGTCGATGAGCTCATTGGTGATCGGCAGGCTCGCTTCCGGCCAATCGCCCTCGACGAGCGTCACGAGGTCGCGCAGCAACGGATCCACCCTGAACTGCACGTCGTAGTCCGCGATGGCACTGTCCGGGTCATTGGGTCCCGGGATGGGGTCCGCCACATTGATGTAGAACTGACCAGGCTCGAGCACCGAACGCAAGGGGTCGGGTTGGCTTTGCATGAGTCGATCCAGGGCTTGTCGCATGGGCGCCCAGGTGACGTCGGGGCCATCGAAAGTGAGGATCGACCCTTGACCGAAGGCCGAGGCTGGTTCGATCTGCTCGGTGGCTCGTATGTCCCGCTGCGTCACCGACAGGTCGCTCAAGACGAAATCGAGTTGGCGGGCGTTGATGTCGCTCAATACCCGCGGCCCAGCGGCGGCGAGGCAACTGACGATGGCCACGAGCG
>JBBSVB010000301.1:0-3638 GCA_038233875.1 Actinomycetales bacterium
CAAGGAGCGCCATGACGTCGGGCGGCCGAACGACCAGGGTTATCCGGGCCGCGCCATCCGCTCGCCCGAATATCTCTACATCGTCAACTATGAGCCCGATCGTTGGCCGGTCGGCAACCCCGAGACCAACCGATCGGCCTGCATATGCGCGAGATCGCCGAGCAGGATGGCGATGTTGTCGCCAAACCGTGAGGCGCTACCGAGCGCCTGGGCGCCGGTGTGCCAGTCGCGAGCTTGGGCATGAGCTGAGACTCGGCCGCGCCGCCACTCGGACTCGTCCATCACGTCGTCGTGGATCAACGCGAAGACGTGCAGCAGTTCGAGCGCGGCGGCAGCACGGCATACATCGGAGTAGGTGGACGTGTCCGCAGTGCCTCCAGCAGCGACGAAGCCCCAGTGGCACATTCGCGGTCGGATCAACTTGCCGCTGCCGTCCACCAGCTCGGCCAGCCAGGTCGGGAGGTCCTGCTTCAGCACGGGGTCGTCCTCGGGCTGCAGCCCAGTGGAGGACCAGAACTCCTGCGTCCACTGACCCTCGGCGACGAGCAACTGCCGCACCGTGCTCAGGGTGCCTTCGAGGGATGGGCTGGGGTGCACAGAACCGCTGTCTGCCCTTGGTGCCCCGTGAGGCAATGCGTCGCGAAGTTGCGGGGTCTGCAGGACCATCCACGGGCTAAAAACCTGCGGAGCGCTCGTCAAAGAACGGACGGCGTCATCCCACGGAACCCACGCGTGGTCCATGACTTCGTCGGGGTCAGGCAAGGGTTCGTCGTCGCTGCGCGCGACGTAGACCGGGCAGATTTCGTGCTCGACCACTCCGCTGGCGTCCACAGCTCGGTATCTAAAGTCGGGCAGAGCCACCTCAATATCCCGCACCCCTATGCCGAGCTCTTCGCGAACCCGGCGTGTGATCGCCTCGGGCGTGGTCTCGCCCGGGCGCGGGTGCCCGCAGCACGAGTTGCTCCATACCCCCGGCCAAGCCACCTTGGTCAGCGCCCGCCGGGTGATCAGCGTCCGGCCGTTGGCGTCGAAGATGTAGACCGAGAAGGCACGATGCAAGGGGGTGTGCACGGTATGGACCTCCGAGCGCGCTGCCGTACCAATTTGATGACCCGAATCGTCCACGAGCACGACCTCGTCGGCCACCCGCGAGCCGTTGTCGACGGAAGGTTCGTCGCTGATACGCGCCGCTTCATGGGTCGTTGTTGCTCGGTCGGTCACGACTCGCATCGTGTCCAGCTCACTCACGTTTCACCTCTGCGTCGGCCGACCAGCGCTTCGAGCGTTGATTATCGCATTTGACCTCGAGTGGCACAGCCTGGGGATGCACCAACGCTCGCCGCTCATCGAGACGCAGCACATTCACGCTTTTCGGCCTCTTTATGGTGCATCTCCCGCCGATGGATTTCTCGGCACTCTGGTTGCGTCGAGATCGGCGACCCGCCAGCATCAACTAAACGGGGGGCGGTGATCCATCTTGACGGACGCTTTCCCAGCGAGGCGCCATATGCGCGCTGCGATGTCTCTGTCCTCGTCGGTGACGAGGTTGCCCATCCACCGCAGGGCCAACGTCATCATCCAGGTCGAGCGCATACCGATGGGGCCCGCCGCGGGGAGAAGTTTCGGCACCGTAATCAGCCCAGCCAGGCGGCGGGCGATCGAGAAAGCCTCGCCGTAGTGGTCGGTCATCAAGCTGGGCCACGTGGAGCCCAAGTGGTCACCGTTATGGATGCTCTGCGCCACCAAGCGGCCGGTCTCCATGCCGTAGTCGATGCCTTCGCCATTGAGCGGGTTCACGCACCCAGCGGAGTCACCGATGAGCGCCCAGTTGGCCCCAGCCACACCGGACACGGCGCCACCCATGGGCAGCAGCGCTGAGGTGGGTGACCGCAGCGGCCCGCTGAGCTTGAACTCGGGTGCCCGAGCGTCGGCATAGAACTGCATGAGCGGCCGAAGCTGGATGTTGGCCGGTCGCTTCGACGTCGCCAGCGTCCCGACTCCGACGTTGACCTGACCGGAGCCGAGCGGGAAGATCCAGCCGTAGCCGGACAGCAACTCGCCCTCCATGCCGCGCAACTCCAAGTGCGAGGAGATCCAAGGGTCGTCCGAGCGCTCGGAGTCGATGTAGGCCCGGCCCGCCACGCCGTAGACCGTGTCGCGGTGCCATTCACGCCCCAGCACCCGACCCAGTTGTGAGCGCACCCCGTCGGCCACCACCAGTGTCTGGCAGTTGACGGTGTGGCGCTGATTTTTGTCCCCATCCTTCTCGAACACCACTCCGCTCACCCGGTCGCCATCACGCTCGACGTCCACCGCGCGTGCTCCCTCAACGCCAAGTGCCCCGCGGTCCAGCGCGGCCGTCCGTATGCGGTCGTCCAACTCAGTCCGCGGCACCGCTGAACCGTGATCGGGCAGGGAGCCCCCGGGCCACGGCAACTCCAGAACCTGGCCGAATCCATGCGCGCGCAGCCCCTGATTGACCGTATGCGAGCGCACCCAGTCGGCGAGTCCGAGGCGGTCGAGCTCAGCGATGGCCCGGGGGGTCAGGCCATCTCCGCAGCTCTTGTCGCGCGGGAAGGTCGCCGAGTCTGCGAGCACCACGTCGTGGCCGAGGTCCGCCGACCATGCTGCGGCAGCCGATCCGGCCGGTCCGGCACCTACCACCAAGACATCGGTGCTCTGCGGGAGGTTCGGGGAAGTCACCCCCTCAGTTTCCCAGGTCGCATTAGGAGCCGACGACCGGCCCCACCCAGTCGCCTGCATACCCAGTCGCCTGCATACCCAGCGGCCCCGTCACCTCGAGCCCCACCACCTCGAGCCAACGACCGTTGTGCGCTCCATTGCACGTCGCGAGACCGCAGGGAGAGCGCACACCGGTCATCAGGGTTCGTCAGAACCCTTCACCCTGCCACCCAGGAGTTCATCCCCGATGACCAGATCGGCACCCGCACTGGCCTCGATCACCCTGACTGCATTCGCCTCGTCGGGCCCGAGCGCCCACTCTCGTGCCTCTTGCGGACTCTTGCCATGCTCGGTATGCCGAGCGATCAGTTGCTCCTTGCGGCGCGCGTCGTCGGTGGCGCAGTGCCACACCTGTTCCAGGTGCGCTCGCACCTGTGGCCACGGATCGTCGGGAAGGAGGAGGTAATTGCCCTCGGTGATCACCAACGCAGCGCTCGGCGGGACGGCAATCGCCCCCGCGACCGGCTGTTCAAGATCACGCTCGAACGTCGGCGCGTAGATCGTCACGTCCCGCTGTGCCGGGTCGGCGATGCGACCCAACAGCGCGGCAAACCCGTGCGCGTCGAAGGTCTCGGGGGCACCTTTGCACTCGAGCATCCCTAAGCCGTTCAGAGTGACGTCAGCGAGGTGAAATCCGTCCATCGGCAACTGCACCACCCAGGGCTCACCGTCGACCTCTCCCTCTGGGCCGACCCTGGCCGCTGGGGGCCTAGGCCGGGATGTGAGCTCACGCAGCAAAGCCTGCACCAGGGTCGACTTGCCGGAACCTGGGGCACCAGTGATGCCCACGATGACCCGCGACGAGGATGTGACCGTCGCACAGGCCCGATCGGCGAGATCACCCAGATCGGTGATCTGCATGTCAGAGCATCGTGAAGTCAGCGGTCTGCGGATCG
>JBBSVB010000302.1:0-3617 GCA_038233875.1 Actinomycetales bacterium
ACGTCATCGGGGTCGATCGCCCCGCTCACGAGGGGTCGTGGCCGCGAAACGGGCCGTCCAGCTCATGCTCTTGGTCGATCTCCTTGCCGTACCAGTGCTCGATCAAGCGTCGGGCGATGGAGACGCGCGGTGGGAGGGCTACGGCCCCCGAGCGCACGGCGTACGCCAATTCGCCGCGGGCAAACCAACTGGCTTCCGCGATCTCGGCCGGGTCCAGCGTGAGGTCGGTCTCGAAGGCTCGGGCGGTGAAGCCGATCATCAGCGAGGCGGGGAACGGCCAGGGCTGGTTGCCACGGTAGATCACGCTGCGCACCTGGATGCCGACCTCTTCGCTGACCTCGCGGACGACCGCAGACTCTAACGATTCTCCGGCCTCGACGAACCCCGCTAGCACCGACATCCGGCCCTGCGGCCAGTGCGGGCCGCGAGCAAGGAGGATGCGGTCGTCGTCATCGGTCACGGCCACGATGACGGCCGTGTCTGTTCGCGGATGGTGCTGCGAACCGTCGTTGATGCACACGCGCACCCATCCGCCTTCTCCGGGCGTGGTCTCGTGCCCACACCGGGGGCAGTGCGGGTGCCGCTCGTGCCAGTGAAATAACGCCACAGCGCTGGTGAACACGCCCGCGTCGGTGTCGCCCAATCCCTCCCCGGCCTCGCGCAACGTCTGCCACCCTTTGGCACCCGGATCGGGACGATCGTGCTCGTCGATCGGCCACAACACCGCGACGTGGTCGCGCTCATCGTCACGGCCAACAAAGATCGCCAGCCGCGCGGAATCGGCAACATCTGGAGGGCGAGGCACCAAGCGCAATTGCCCGTCGACCCGGCAGGTGCGCATCTTGGAGTCGACAAAGTCATAGACGCGCGTCCTTGAATTCGACAGGGCCGCACGCACCACGTCGTGGTCTCGGCGTGCGTTGCCTGCCCGATCCAACGTGCCTCGCGAGAGGGCAAGGTCCAGGAGGGTCTCGTCGGCAACATTCACCCGCTCACTGTAGGCGTCGGGTGTGACGTCTCGGATGCCCCACACAGTTGTCCACAACCGAGTCGTCCACTCGGCCTTGCCTGCATGGATTGGCCCGCACTACGACATACGGTGGTCGGCGTGAGACGTAGCGACCTGGCGTTGGCCGGAATTGCCTGTGCGGCCGTGCCTGGGATGAGGCCCGTGTCTGTGCAAGAGGTGAGCCGAGGAGCCAGCGACGAAAAGCCGTCGCACCAGAGCGCCATTGTCAAGGACAGCACGGGACGCACTTGGGTCGTCCGGGTGCCGCTGACTGCTGTCGCCGGGGCGGAGTTGGAGCGCAACGAGTCCTTAGTGACCCAGTTAGGTAAGCACTTGCCGTTCAAGGTGCCGGCCGCCTCTGGTTTTGCGCCGCTCGGCGCCGAGCGCGGTCGTGCAGCGGTCTACCCGTATGTCGAAGGCTCGGCGTTGAACTTGCACCACCTGCCCCCCGGGCCGGGCTTGGCCAGTGCCGTCGGGCGGGCCATCGCTGCGGTGCACAACATCAGCGTCGACATTTTCGAGGACTACGCGGTTCCGACCTTCGATGCGGCGAGCCATCGGCAGCGTTGTGTGGCCGAGTTGGACCGGGTGGCCGCGACCGGGCTGGTCCCCATGGGGCTGCTAGCCCGATGGGAGCAGGCTTTTGATGCCGACCAATTGTGGGATTTCGCCAGCACTCCGACGCACGGGGCGTTGAACGGTTGGGCGTTCTTGGCGGCCTTCACCGATGACGACGCTGCGACCGGTCGAGTGGTTGCCATGACCCATTGGGATCAGGCGAGTGTCACCGACCCCGCTCAAGATTTTGCGATCTTGACCGACGAGCTCACCCCCGCAGCCCTGGCCTCGGTGGTGGAAAGTTATTCCTTGGCTCGGTCGCAGCGCCCCGATCAGCATTTGATGGTGCGCGCGCGGCTGGCCGCCGAGATGCGACTGATTAGGGGCTTGGCCCAAGCGGTGGCTCAAGATGCCGACGACGTCGTTCAATTCCGCGTGGACGAGCTGCGCAAGCTTGATCGACTCACAGCTGTCGACGACCCGCTCGTGCCCGTAGGGCCGGTGGCGCGTGCGACATCGAGTGACACCGTCTCCGCCACCGAGTCCCCGACAGCACATGGGGACGCGACGCCAATGGGCACAGGCACGGAAATGGGCACCGACGCGGGTACGGATACGGACGTGGACAAGGCCACCGACACCCTGCCGATAGACATTCAAGATCCGACGGTGACCCTTCCACGTGTCGTGCTCGATGACGGTCTCAATGATGGCCTCGACGACGACCTTGGACCGGACGTGTCGGTCGACCCGGTGCCGGACGCCGAGCCGGTGGTCAACCCAGACGCAGACGATGGCGACAGCGACCGGGAGAGTCGCTGACGTCGACCTGAGGTCACGAACCATCGATTCTGAGCCGGACAACCTCCTCTAGACGCTCTGGGCTGATGGCGGCCGGTCGCACCGTTTCCCCGGTGCTGGCGTAGAAGAAGGCCGTGTCGACATCGTCGACGTCGCGACCGACGAGCCTGGCGTAGGCCACCCGGTAGATGGCCAACTGCAGGGCTTTTCGATCCCGGTCGGCAGCGCTCGAGGGGGGTCGGCCCGTTTTCCAGTCCACGACCGTCAGACCGCCGTCGTCGCGCGCGAAGATGGCGTCGATCCGGCCGCGAACTGTGAGTCCCGCCAATGACGTCGTGACCGCGATTTCTACGGCAATCGGCTGACGAGTCGCCCACTCGCTCGCCAAGAAGCGGGCCTTCATCTCGTCACCACTGGCGTCGTCAGGTTCGACATCAAAACCATCGAAGTCGAGCTCATCGACGTCAATCAAAGTGGGCCGCGCATAGTGTTGTTCGACCCAGGCATGGAAGGTCGTGCCGGCGTCAGCATCCGGACTCGGCGGTGCCGGCATGGGGCGGCGTTGACGGCGCACGAAGCGATCCCGATCACTCATCACCTCGAGCAATGAGGATGCCGATAGACGCATTGGCACATCGGTCGGACCTTGCGCGTTATCGCCTCGGGCGTGATTGCGGCGCTCACGCAACAACATCTCGATGATGGTGGCCCGCTCGGTCTCGCCATCGCCGCTCTGGAAATTTTCAGCGTCACCGTCGCCTAACTCAAGGCTGCCGACGTTACCGCCCTGAGCGTGATTCGCATGTGGGAATGGCGCCATGAGCACCGTCTCGATCAAATCGGTCATGGCTGCGCGACGAGGCCCCGGCTCCACCGGCCACTGAGCCCCATCTTCGACCGGGGCAAGGGGATTTTCCTCAGTCCTGTCGCTGGGCATCTGCGACCACCCACCGACTCTGATGTCAACGTGATTATCTCTACTAGCAAGTGTCAATGCCTCGTTCAAGAAGGGCGAGGTCACCCTTGGAGTCTTCGTGGTGGACCAGATAGGGGCGCTGAGCAGCATCTGGTGTCGCGCCCTCGTGAAAGCGACGTAAGCCAGGCGCCGTTCCTCGGCGACCCGATGGGCAATTCCGTCGTGCCCGAACTCATGCTGCGCCAAGGCCAAGGCATGGGTGCTGTCCACCGCAACGATGTCGAGCATCGGCAATCCGTCGTGGTCGCCGCGCAAGGGATACGGCAGTTTGCC
>JBBSVB010000303.1:0-3611 GCA_038233875.1 Actinomycetales bacterium
ATCCGTTCGTGGCTGTGATGCCTTCGTGATCCAGAGCCACGCAGCCCCGATCAACAACTGGATCATGGAGCACCTGATCATGGTCGACGCGCTCAAGCGCGCCTCGGCCAAACGGATCACCGTGGTGCTGCCCTTCTACGGGTATGCCCGTCAGGACAAGAAGCACCGTGGACGCGAGCCGATTTCGGCGCGTTTGATGGCTGACCTGTTCAAGACTGCCGGCGCCGATCGACTGATGGCGATCGATCTGCATACGGCGCAGATCCAAGGATTTTTCGACGGACCCGTCGACCACTTGATGGCGATGCCGATCCTGTCGGATTACGTCAAGGAAAAGTACGGCCACGAAGACCTCGCCGTGGTCTCGCCGGACGCCGGTCGGATCAAGGTCGCCGAGCAGTGGTCCTCGCGGTTGGGTGGAGTGCCGCTGGCGTTCATCCACAAGACGCGCGACACCACCCAGCCCAATAAGTCCGTGGCCAACCGCGTCGTCGGTGAGGTCAGTGGGCGCACATGTGTGCTGGTCGACGACATGATCGACTCCGGCGGCACCATCTGTCAGGCCGCAGACGCGCTGATGGCTGAAGGCGCAAGCAACGTCATCATCGCCGCAACGCACGCGATTTTCTCCGACACTGCGATCGAGCGACTCGGCGCTTCGGTGGCCCGCGAAGTCATCGTGACCAACACCCTGCCGCTGAGCGACGAAGCGCGGGCGCTGCCCAAAATCACCGAGTTGTCGATCGCTCCGCTCATTTCGCAGGCCATCCGCCAAGTGTTCGTCGACGGCTCGGTCACGTCGATGTTCGATGGGCAGGCCTGACGGGTTGGATCGCGGCGACCATCCTGTCGTAGACTCACGCAGTTGCCTCGGCGAGGGACGCTGCACGATCAGTTGGTAGTGATCGATGAGCTCCGTGATTCGACGCGGTGGTGGTGTGCGACGTGATCGTGCACCTGCCTCCCAGTCGCGTCGCTGCCCCGCTGTTCGCGTCGCGCCCCGCGTCGAGGCCCACCGTTCTTTCCACACCCTGATCAGCAAAGAGAGTTTTCTATGTCAGACCAAACACATATTGCCGCCACCAAGCGCACCGAATTCGGCAAGGGCGCAGCCCGCCGCGTGCGCCGCGCCCACCAGGTTCCCGCAGTGCTCTACGGCCACGGCACGCCGCCGCTGCACCTGACACTGCCCGGCCACGACACGATGATGGCGCTGAAGCAAACGAACGCCGTCTTGAAGCTGGACGTCGACGCCGAAGAGCACCTGGCCTTGGTCAAGGACGTGCAGCGCGACCCGATCAAACGCACCATTGAGCACGTTGACCTCGTCATCATCCGCAAGGGCGAGAAGGTTCAGGTCGACATCTCCGTGCACCTCGAGGGCGATGCCGCTCCCGAGACCGTGGTCAGCATGGACTACTCCCAGCTCACCGTGGAGAGCGACGCCACCAGCATCCCCGAGGGCCTCACGGTCTCCATCGAGGGTATGCAGGCCGGCACGCAGGTCCTGGCCGGTCAGGTCACCCTGCCCGCTGGGGTGACGCTGGTCACCGACCCCGAAGCCCTTGTGGTCAACGTCTCCAAGGCAATCTCCGAAGAGGAGATGGAAGCCGAGCTGGCCGAGGCCGAAGCCGAAGCGGGCATCGAGCAGGACGAGCCCGAGAGCGAGACCGGCGAGGACGCCGAGTCTGCCGACGGCGAGGGCTCCACCGAGGGCGCGTCCACCGACGAAGCCTGATCTGTGCGAACCGGCCCGGCATCGCTTCGGCGGTGCCGGGCCGGTCTGTTTTCTCGACCTGTGTATGCGTAAGGAGTGCGACCGATGGACCCGTGGCTGATCGTGGGGCTGGGCAATCCCGGGGCCAAATATGCCCTCAATCGACACAACATCGGCGCGCTAGTGGTCGCTGAGCTCGCCGCCGCCGCGGGGGCTAAGTTGGCGGCCCACAAGTCACGGGCGTTGGTGGCTCAGATCCGTCTCGGCGTGCTGCCAGGGGGGCTACCGGGACCATCTGTCGTGCTGGCTGCGCCCCAGACGTTTATGAACGTCTCGGGGGGCCCGGTCGCTGCTGTGTCGGTGTTCTACTCGATCCCGATCGAGCGGATCATCGTCGTCCACGACGAGCTCGACATCGATGCGTATGCGGTCCGGCTCAAGCGTGGCGGGGGCGAGGGCGGTCATAACGGCCTTCGCTCCATCAGCACCTCGCTGGGCAGTAAAGACTTTGTGCGCGTCCGTCTCGGGGTGGGGCGTCCACCGGGTCGTCAAGACCCAGCCGACTATGTGTTGTCGAACTTCCCGGCTAAGGAATCCGAAGACGTGGGGTTGCTCGTCGGGGATGGGTGCGACGCGGTCAGTGACGTCATCAACCTCGGGCTCGAAGCCGCCCAACAGCGCTTCCACTCTCGATAGCGATGCTCGCCTGACTGCATACGCCCGGGGGCGGGTCGGTGTGGTCAGGGTTGTCTCGGGTCCAGAAGGTCACTTGAAGTGCAAACAATCGCGCTATGGCGCGAGGGTTTGGATCTGTGGTAGCAGTCTGTGCGCAAGGCGATGTTATGTCGGTGGGCTAGCGGGCTTTGGTGGGGCCGAGCCAGGTATGCCGGGGCGCTCGTGTCCAAAACGGGTATGCCGAGGCGAGGGGTGATCGCTGCGATCGCCTCAAGGGGCGCTGGCGCCGGAACCGCCACACAACGGTCGCGGCTACGCACATGCGGCATACGCTTCTGGCGCTAGAGCGCTTCGAACGTATGCCGCCAATGGACAGGAAACTACCCCGTCAGTGTGGTGCCGGTCAGGCGTTGCCCGACTTCATGGCCGCCAAGCGTGCCTCGATCTCGGAGTCGTGAGCCGAGACCTCAAGGTCAGCGAACTGATCCTCCAGGCGTGTCGCAGACGCCTCCGCACGACCCTGCATGAGGGCCTCCTCGCGCTGAATTTTGTCCTCGAAGCGCGACAATTCGCTATTGGGGTCAAGCACGTCCAGCGATGACATCGCGTCATTGACGGTGCTCTGTGCTTCCACCGAACGGGCGCGGGCGATGAGTTGCGACCGTCGTCCCTTGAGGTCTTCGAGTTTGGACTTCATGCTGACCAGACCCGACTTGAGCTGATCCACGGTCGTGTTTTGGGCCTCAATGGCGGGGCGCGCCGTGTTGACGTCGCCTTCGTGCTGAATCTGTCGCCCGATAGCCAGCTTGGCCAGCCCGTCAAACTTCTCCGCACCCGCCGAGTCGCCCGAGCCGCGCAGAGATTCGGCTTTGGAGGATGCCGCGACTGCCTTGCGGCCCCACTCACCCGCAGCCTCCTCGTCGTTGCGTAGGTCCGCCTCGGCCATCCGCACGTTGGCAATGGTCTGGGCGACAGCCTCTTCCGCCTCGGCGATCGAGTGGGTGTAGTCACGGACCAACTGGTCCAGCATCTTCTCTGGGTCCTCGGCACGATCCAACATGGCGTTGACGTTGGCCCGGGCCAGTTGGCCGATGCGTCCGAGAATGCTCTGCTTCTGCGTCATGGGTTCTGATTCCTCTCGTAGAACTGCTCTTAGATGATGATGCCTGCTTAGGAGCTAGAGACGCTAGAAGCGGCCTCCGCTGCTGATTCCGCCTCC
>JBBSVB010000304.1:0-3569 GCA_038233875.1 Actinomycetales bacterium
ATCCCTGAGTCGCCGTAGGAGGTGCCGACGTGCTCGGGCAGCACGTCGGCACCCAGCCCGCCCAAAAGCGGGATGCCGCGGCCCAGGAGCACCGGAGCGGTGGCGACAACCAGGTCGTCGACGAGCCCTCGGCGCAGGAACTCGGTGATGACCTGGCCACCGTCGACGTACACGCCGCGAGCGCCTCGGCCTTCCAACGTCTCGACCACTTCGGGCACTGAGTGTGCGACGGTGACCCGATCATCGGCACCGCGATGCATCGTCGAGCCGAGCACGATCACGTGCTTGTCGGCATACGGCCAGGAGTCGAACGTCAGGATCTTCTCGTACGTCCCCCGGCCCATCACGAGGTGATCGATCCCAGCCATGAACTCTTCGTATGCCGGCGGCTGGGTCGCCCCGTCGGTACTGGTATCGCAGGTGTGACCCGGGGTATGGGTGCGGTCGCGATCAGTCCCGGGGTCAGGAGCAGGATCGGTCAGCCAGTCGAGGTCGCCATCAGGCCGGGCGATGAAGCCGTCCAAGCTCGCTGCGATGAAGACCCAACCGTGGAAGCTGTGTGACGTCATACTGGCCATCGTCACATGCCGTCATCGCACGGTGTCATCGCTTCTCGGCAGCGGTCTTTCGGCGCAGCCACCAGTGAATCCCGACGACCCCCATCAGCCCGCCAACCGGTGCCGCAATGGCGACGGGAGGCACTCCGCCCGACGAATCAGCGCTCACCTGTTCCGAGCCTGCTGACGGCTTCCCGAAGGTGACGACCGTCGTCCCTGCCTGAGGGTCCGCGGGCTCCGGGAGCGTCACTTGGGCAAAATGTTGCACCTCGGAGGGCACCCCCTGACGTACTTCCACATTCACCAGGCCTGCCACCGGTGGCGGCACTACCTTTACCTCAAATTCGTAGTCCGCATCGGCGTCCCCGACGGCCACCGCCCATTCGTCATCCCCCTGGCGGACGATCACAGTGATGCTGGTGGCGGGCGGCCCGAGGACGCCGTGTCCGTTGGGTGGGACGCCCGTGTCGTAACAGTTCGTCCCGAAGTACATCCCGGTCACGACCAGTTGGCCGTCACCATCGAGATCAGCCTCCACCGTGGGTCCGACGCACGAGGCTTGCGCCACTGGGGCCAGCGACACAGGCCCAGCAACGACGAGACCAAGAATCGCCGCACACCGCGAGAAGGTAGGCATGATGCTGAGACGGCACTTCCGAGCGGACGGTTCCGGCCACCTGCGCTCCAACCAGATCACCATCATGCCTACCCCGCGCGCTTACTCGGGTTTGGTGACCGGTTGTTGCAGCTCGGTGACCCACTCCGATTAACGATGTCAGGGGAAGCCACCAGGTAGTTCTCCCGCGCGGGGCCGTCCATGCTCCAGCCTTGACCTTCAACCCAGCGCGCCAACTCTTGCCACGCGGCACCGATGTCGTCCATCGAGCCGAGGTGCACGGCACACACAGACTGCCCGATCAACGGCGGCCAGATCGACCGTCTCCGTCCCGGCAATCGGTGAGCTGACGGCATACCCGACGGTCACCCCGATGCCGTTGTCGCTCATATCGTATTCGGCGACCGCAACGTCTAGCGAGCCTCCCGCCGACATGACAGGGCCAGCCAGCTCCCCGAACGATGCGTCCACAAACGCGGCGATGTCGGGTTGCGCATCGACAGAGGTGTTCTTGGCGGCGAGGCGCAGCGCGGGCAGGGACTTCACGACGTATTCGGTGTCAGACATGTTTTGCTCCTTCTCGATGAGGCGGAGACGATGCTCGACCGCGCTCAGCCGGTCCCTGGTCAACGCTTCCTCACGCTCCAGCTCGCCCTGGCGCAGCCGCAGCATCCCGCGCAACTCGTCCGGGTCGATGCCGCTGGTCAGGGCTGAGCCCACCTGTTCCAAGGTGAAGCCGAGGTCCTTCAGCGCGACGATCCGGTTGAGTCGAGCAAGCTGCGTGGCTGCATACCAGCGGTAGCCGGAGTGAGGGTCGATGTCGGCAGGGGCCAGCAGGCCGATGCGGTCGTAATGCCGAAGCATCCGCACCGACACCTGGCCCAGCCGGGCAAAGTCTCCAATGGAAATCACCATGACTGTTATCCCCTCTGACACCGTGTCAGGGTCAAGTATGCCGAGGCTTTCGGGCGCGTAGTGCGCATCCACGCCGACGCCGCGCCCCTATCGGCAGGGGCCACTTCATCGTTAGTCTTCACTCGACACTCATGCTCGGAAGGAGCCACGATGACCGAATATCAGGTGACGTACTGGCGCGATCTGCCCTCGATGGTGGTGGCCCGCGATGGCGACGACGTGGCGAAGGTGCAGCTTGCGGGCCGTCTGCAGGGGGCCATCGACGAAGCCGCCATGCGCCTCGGTGACATTGGCAGCGATGCCTATCTCGACGGTTTTAAGCGCAGCCCGTGGACCGAGACGGACGGCACGCCGACCGATGTCGCTCAGCAAACAGCCGACAGTCTTTCCGAACAATGGTCCCGGGAGCGCGTCTCGGACTATCTGAACGTTATCGGCCCCAAGGCCGAGTAGCTCGCCGTCGCAGGTGTCCAGCGAGGTCAGCGCTTCTTGTCGTCCGTCTCTCCAAGGGTGATCCGCATGGGCGTAATACCGATGCCTCGCTCCAGGCACCACCGAACTGCCTGGCTCCTGGTGCTGACCCCCATCGTGCGGTAGGCCGAACGAACGTAGGACTTGATCGAGTTGATGCTGAGGTATGTGGTCTCGGCGATCTGCTGATTCGACAAGCCTTGAGAGATCAGGGCGACGACCTCGGCCTCGCGGGCTGTCAGACCTCGTTGCTTCCCTGGCCAGTCGCCCGGCACCAGCGGGGTCCCGGCTGAGGGCTCGAGGGATATCACCACTTCACCCTGGTGGATGCGGTGCAAGCATTCCACGAGCGCCTTGGCCGAGAGAGCCTTGGACAAGATGCCCCTGACCCCCCTCTCCCTGGCTTCGGCAATTACGTGTGGGGCAAGGCTCCACGTGTAGAAGACCAACGCAGAGTGATGTGCCGAGCGCAGCACCTCGCTTACTGCCCCACCGCCCGCAGCACTCATAGCGAAGGTGTCGTAGAGCACGATGTCGACGGCGGCTTCGGTCGGTGTCGCTACGTCGAGCTCGACGACCGTCAACTCATCGGCAAAGGGCTCGAGGAGGCTTGCCAGCCCACGGACAACGACCTCGTAGTCGTTCATGAGCGCGACCGTCATCGGTGCGGTTTCGACACTCATCACATTAAACTAGGTCATTTTCGACAGACTAGGTCATTTTCGACGATTCTTCAGGGTGAATTTCAGATTTTCCCTCAGAGGTGAATGACTTCCGAGCCGCCGCGGACGCTACCCCTGGGGGTGTGACCGTTTACGAAGTGAACTTCTACTCTCACACCTATGCCGCCCACCACGCCCTGGGACTGGGCCGAGTGGGGCGACCAAGCGCTAGCCGAGCGCGTCGCACGCGAGGGAGCTATCGACGCCGCGCTCACCCTCGCCAAGAGCCTGTCATCTCTAGGCGCCAGCGTCGGCACCGCCTCGTGGACGGTGCTGTCGGCGATGGCG
>JBBSVB010000305.1:0-3568 GCA_038233875.1 Actinomycetales bacterium
CCCGGAAAAGGCATCTAACCTCGACCTTTCATGGTTCTTCAGACTTGAGCGGGCAGCTGGGTGTATGCCGTGCTCTGCATCACCATCACTTGGGTGGGGTAGGCCCGACCCAGGGCTCCTAAGCCCGGCTAGTTTTGCGCCCGGGCCGGGGTCCACATCGCTGGCCACCCGCGCAATCCATCACCCTAGGCGTGATTGGGGCGCGAGAGCCTGCCACGCCTTGGTCCTAAAAGATCGCCTAATAGGCCGACCTTTTCGACGGAGGGCGATCCAACCGCGCAGCATCCGTCGCACCGCACAGCACGAACGTTTCGCTCTATGACGGGTCGACTCGGGAGACGCCCTCAAATAGATCGAAGTCTCGGTCGAAGGTCACGATCCGGGCTTGGCGGGCTACGCACATTGCCGCGAGGTGCGCATCGCTGGTGAGGTTCCCTCCGATGCCGGCCTGCTCCGAGCACGACCTAAAGGTCTCCGCGTGACGGGGTCCGGGGGAAAGCGTCTCGGAGATGGGCCGCTCAAGCCACCCTTCGACGATGTCCCATGCCTGCTTGAGCATGAGTGGTCGCGGAAGAATTGACGCATGAGTCGAAATGCGGACGAACGCGCTCAGCACGACCCAGTCGAAGCCCACGGTTTCGTGACCACCGAGCGCCCCCTCGAGCCATCGGCGGGCGGTGTCGTGTTGGGGGCTCGATGAGTTGACCGCGTACAGCAGGACGTTGGCGTCAGGAATCAGCACCGGACTATTTGCCGACGTCCATTTTGCGGATGATCGCGTCGTCCTCAAGGTCGGCGGCCAACCGCAGCGCTGCCGTCAGCGGGACCACTGGGGTTCCCAGGTCGAACGTAGGCACCTCATATGCCTCTGCCTCAGCGCGCGTGGACAAGCCCTGACGGATCGCGGAGTTCACCGCGTCCTTAAAGGACACATGCTGCTGAGCGGCTTCGCGACGAAGGAGGTCAACGACATCCGGCTCGAGGGTGATGGTGGTGCGCATAGACGCATCATATCTTCATCGCCGTGATGCGATGATGCTCGCTCTGCATCGTGTGACTATGGCGGCATGGCTGAACGGACGGCACAGCGTCGGGGCTGGTGGAGGATCGGGCTGGGTGCCGCATACCTCGGCGTGGTCGGGTGGTCGTGGGCCACTCGAGCTGGGGTCTTGATCGCTGGCCACCCAGCGCAATCCATCACCTTGGTCGTGCTCGGGGTCCTCGGCGCGCTGCTTTTGATGCTGGGCCTGCGGGATGCCGCGAGCGCGCGGGACCTCACCGAGCGGCCAGCCTGGTTGACCATCGTCGGTCGCGGCATCAGCCTGCTGATCACCGTGGCCGTGGTGGGGTCGATGATCTATCTGCGGCCGTTCAGCGCATCGCCGGACGCGATGGTGGCCATGGGCGGCTCTCCCAAAGTCGCAGTAGAGGACGCAGCCACCTCGATCACGGTGACGCCGGCCAACGACGTGTATTCGACCGGGTTGATCTTCCAGCCGGGCGCCCGAGTAGACCCCCGTGCCTACGTGCCGATCCTCAGTGACATTGCCGAGCAGGGCTATCTGGTCGTCATCGTGAAGCAGCCTTTCGACATCGGGTTCGCCGCCGTTAATGCTCCGGCTGGTGTGATCGAGGACCACCCAGAGATCGACCACTGGGCCGTCGGCGGCCACAGCCTTGGTGGCGTTGCCGCGTCTACCTCGGCAGAGAACCGCGAATCTGGGATCGAAAGGCTGCTGCTCTGGGCGTCCTACCCCCTCGGCTCGCTCGCCGACACCGACCTCGTGGTGACGTCAATCTCGGCCACGCAAGACGGCCTGGCAACCCCCGCCGACATCGAAGAAAGCCGCGCCAAGCTACCCCCGCAGACCACATACGTGCCCGTTGAGGGTGCGGTGCACGCCTTCTTCGGCGACTACGGCGAACAACCCGGCGACGGTATGCCGACCGTCCCGCGAGCCGACGCGCAGCAGCAGATCGTGGACGCCAGCGTCGAGTTGCTCAGCGAGCTGGACACGCCCTGACCTCTGGCCCCCAGTGTGCAGATCTGCCGCTGGCCCCTAGTCTGATGCCAGACATCAACCGATAGGGAGCATCATGGGCGAAAACGCGTCAGCACTGTGGCCAGTTCTTGCGGCCTTGGTCGTGGTGGTGCTCATCGTCATCGCCTTGGCGATCTACCTCAACCGCAAAAAGGCTGCTTCCCGCCGTGAAGCCACCGAGTTGCGTGAGCAGGCCAAAGCCGAAGCCCCCCACCTCAAAGATGTCGAATCCTCCGCGAAGCAGTTGCGCGAAGAGGCTGCCTTGGCTCGCCAGGAAGCCACCCGCGCGCAAGAAGAGGCCGACCGCGCCGAGGGCCGAGCACAGGCGCTCGAGCGTCGCGCCGAGGAAGCTGTGCTGGCCGCCCGCGAAGAGCGTGACTCTCAGACCGACACCTACCTGCGCGCCCGAGAGATCGATCCTGACGAGAAAAGTTAGGCCTGCGGCTCTGGGAAGATAGGTCCCATGGCCTCCCTTCTCGACGTTCAACCTCCGCTTGCCCTCGGTGCCCTCGACGGTCGATACCGCAAGGTCGTCGGCCCCCTGGTCGAGCATCTTTCCGAGCCGGCGCTCAATCGTCAGCGGCTTCATGTCGAGATCGAGTGGCTGATCTACCTGACGCGGCATTCGGTTATTTCCGGATCGGGAGTTCTCAGTGCTGCTGAGCAGGTGGAACTGAGGGATCTGGTCGAGGGTTTCGACGGCGACACGATCGCCGAGTTGGCCGCCATCGAGGCTGAGACCGTGCACGACGTAAAGGCCATCGAATACTTCGTCCGGCGTCGGCTGATCGATACCCTCGACGGCCGCGATGACCTCGCCGAGTTGGTGCACTTCGCCGCCACGTCCGAGGACATCAACAACCTGTCGTACGCGCTGATGATTCGCGGCGCCGTCACGGACGTCTGGCTTCCGGCCGCCCAACGACTCGTCGACCAGGTGAGCGGCATGGCTCGGGAGCTGGCCGACATACCTCTGCTGGCGCATACCCACGGTCAGCCCGCCACGCCGACCACGATGGGCAAGGAACTTGCCGTCCTCGCGCACCGCCTGAAGCGCCAGGTGCGTCGCATCGAGGGTGCCGAATATCTCGGCAAATTCAACGGCGCAACCGGCACGTATGGCGCACACCTCGCGGCCGTCCCCGGCGCCGATTGGCCGCAGATCAGCAGCGATTTCGTGACTAGTCTCGGGTTGATGTGGAACCCGTTGACGACTCAGATCGAGAGCCACGACTGGCAGGCCGAGTTGTATGCCGACATGGCGCGGTTCAACCGGGTGCTGCACAACCTGTGCACCGACCTGTGGTCCTACATCTCGATGGGCTATTTCGCGCAGGTGCGCGGGCAGGGCACCGTCGGCTCCTCGACGATGCCGCACAAGGTCAACCCGATCCGCTTCGAGAACGCCGAGGCGAACCTCGAGGTGTCCAACGCGCTGCTCGACGTGTTGGCCTCCACGCTGGTGACCTCACGACTACAACGCGATCTCACCGACTCCTCGATGCAGCGCAACGTCGGCACGGCGC
>JBBSVB010000306.1:0-3564 GCA_038233875.1 Actinomycetales bacterium
AGACCTCACGAAACTTGACCTCGGCCGCTTCGACACTACTTCTTACGATGTCTGGGTGAAGCAGCCCAATGGCGGCATCTTCGCTTACCGCAGGGATACGTGTTACTCACCGGGCCTGCACTGGGCTGCCAGTTGGAACAAGGCAAACCCCAGTGATGTCGAGGCGGGTAGCGTCTTCTTTGTCGTCATCGCGACCACTTCATTCCTCCCCGCCTGAAAAAACTTCTCCAGCCGCCCGCCACTTTTTGCTTGACAAGTGGCGGGCGATGCTGTATTGTAGGAACTACCAACCCAAACGAAGCACCGCAGAAACAGGAGGCCATCATGGCTAACAACAAGAAGAAGACCGCTGGCACCCCCGGCATGGGCAACGACGCCTACATCGCCGCGATGCGCGGTCTGCGTTCCTCGTCTGCGGCTTCCCCGCACAAGTCCAAGAAGGTCTACGACCGCAAGAAGTTCAAGGTGGAGGTGTACTGATGGATAACTCACAGGCTCGGCTTGAGGCCGTAGAGGCTGTTCTCGAAGAGTGGGAGCAGTCCTACGGTGTTGATCCGCTTCCGGCACACTGGGGAATCACGGCACGAATTGCTCAGTTCCGCGAGGCTCTTGCTACTGAAATTCTCGAGCCTGACTACGACTACAAGGTTCTTCCTCCCTCGGCTCTGCGCTGCGGTGACATCTTCACGGACGACGGGGAAGACTGGGAAGTCATCCGCGTCTGTCCACGCGTTGCTGGAGAGCGACTGCCCTACTACCGCTTCCAAGTCCGGAGCCTAGAGTACAACGACACAAATTTTTACTCTCTTGGCGCGTCCAAAATCCTTGACGTGAGCCGACCGAGGGTGTAGAGTAGGAACTACCAACCAACCGAGGAGAGTACCATGACCAAGACCAAGACTGGCCCCAAGGCTCCCAAGGGCTTTACCTTCGCCCGCAAGACTGGTGTGCTGGTACCCATCGCCATCGGGCAGCCCTGCACCAACAAGCACTGCACGTACACGCTCTCCCACACGGGGATGTTCTGTGGTTTCAAGCAGAACCGTCCCTGCCGCTGCGTCTACTGCTACGGCCACTGACATGGATTTTCCTCCTCTTGATGCAGAGACCGCCTCAGAAATCTACAACATCCTGATGCAGGTCTGCAACGCCTCTGAAAGGCAAAAGGCTGCGTTTATTCACACACAGACTTCGGGCTATGTTACCGAGTGGCGCTTTCAGGGCAGCCTCGGCTTCGGTGGTAAGTTCTGGCGAGTGCCCGGATTCCGCGAAGACGGCACATACGGTGAGGTGTGGTACGTGAACCAGTACTCCGAGGACGCCTCAGCGCACAGCAAGGCCGTGGTAGATGCCACGAACGCAGTTCTCAACTTTCTACAACGACGCTGAAAGAGCACCGCATGACCTACACGAGTGAGTTCCCCATCATCGGTGTCACCGTTGACGCCATCATTTTTTCTAGTGATCTCAAGTCAGTTCTTCTGGTCGAGCGCGGGGCTGAGCCATACAAGGGGCAGTTCGCTCTTCCGGGAGGCTTCCTTGACATTTCTGACGCGTCCCTCGCACACGCGGCTGCGCGGGAACTGCTGGAGGAGACCGGGCTGGTTGTTGCTCCAGAGACTCTGGTCTGCATGTCCGGGCGCTATGCCCCCGGACGGGACCCCCGTGGTCCTGTGGTGACGAACCCGTTCTACCACATCATGCCAGAAAATTCTGACACCTCAGTTCTTGGTGCTGATGACGCTACCTCGGCTAACTGGGAAGATGTCTTCAGGCTACTCGGGCACGAGATGGCCTTCGACCACAAAGAAATGCTGGGGGAGGCCGTTGGGCTTGCAACAAAATCACGTCGCGGGGAGCGGGTGAACTGGCTTGACTACTGATACCAACTGCTGTAATGTAAAACTTACAAGCCACTGAGGTCTCAGTGTGCTACCTTAGAGGGAGAAAATTCTATGACTTTCATTATTATTGCAGTTATCCTGCTGCTGATCTTCGGCGTAGGCCTCCTCGTCGGTATCTTTGGGAAGATGGTCGGGGGTTTCCTTACTGCTGGAGCAGCCGCTGTCGTTCTTGTCCTCTTCACTGGGTTCATGTCCTTCACGACCGTGGACGCTCGTGCAGTCGGCATCCAGACTTCCTTCGGCAGGTACACCGACACGCTGAATTCTGGCGCTCAGTTCATCGCCCCGTGGTCCGATGTGGAGGAGTTCTCAACGCTTCTCCAGTCCACTGACCTGAACGACCTTGACGGTACCAACAACTCTGTCTACGTCACCTTCTCCTCGCCTGCCAACGTCAACGACAAGGACGCCAAGGCCGTTGCTGGTGGAGGCAATGGAAATATTTCCGCCATCATCCGCTGGGGCATCAACCCGTCACAGGATTCCAAGGGTGCCAAGGCTCTTTGGGAGTCTTACAAGACCTTCCCCAAGGTCTCCAACGATCTGGTACTGAGCATGTCTCAGGACAAACTTTCTGACGTTGCCAACGACTTCCCTGCTGGTGAGGCCGCTGTCAACCAGAACGGCATCGGTGATGAGACCAAGAAGCGTCTCACCGCTGCGCTGGAGAAGTACGGCATCATCATCGACTCTGTTTCTGTCAAGCGCGTTGCTCTCGACGCCAAGACGCAGGCCTCGCTGGACAACATCGTTGCGGCTCAGAATGACATCCGCAAGGCTTCCCTGAATCAGGAGCGCGCCAAGATCGACAACGAGACCGCCAAGTTGCGTGAACAGTCTGGATCGCTGACGCCTGCTGCGAACGCACGCTTCTGTCTCGACATCGTGAACGCGTGGGACTTCAAGCAGAACGGTCCGCTTCCAGCCACCTTCAACTGTGGTCTCGGCAGCGCGAACTCTCAGGTGCTGGTAGGCGCTAAGTGATCTGAGAAAAATCTGGCAGGCCCCTTGACTTCGGTCAGGGGACCTGTTAGATTTAAGCCATGACATCGAAGAGGGGTTGACATCTATCACGATTCAGGGCAAGCGACCTTGACAGACGCCAAGAGGCGATGCTAGAGTAGGGACTACCAACCAACGGCTCTACGAGAGAAATCACATGATCGCTGTCACCCCCGTCACGTACATGGACCCCTCACAGGTGCTGTACGCGCTTGACGGGTCTGTTGACGAGGATGACTGGTGCTACCCCTGCGAGGCAGGCGGGTGGGACCCGGATGGATGCACCAATGACTACCACTGGCAGGAGAACCTGCTGGAACTTTTCATGGAGAAGTTTGATGAGGTCTACGAGGACTTCATTGAGTCCATCGCCACCAAGGGCGTGCGAGTTCCCATCTGCATTGCTGTGGATCAAGACGGGCGCTGGTTTCAGGGCAACGGCCACCACCGCCTCATTGTCGCTATCATGAAGAACGTTGAGCGTATCCCCGTGGTGTTTTCCTTCGACGGTGACTACATGCACAAGGAGACCACAGGCTCCATCGAGGAGATGAATTTCATGGGGGAGACCGGCTGGGACCCCCATGAAATTCATGACGAGGAAGAGGAAGTAGCATGAGCAAGACCAAGAAGAAGACCAAGAAGGGCAAGAAGTACG
>JBBSVB010000307.1:0-3540 GCA_038233875.1 Actinomycetales bacterium
GAGCGCTGCTGATGTCGGTGGATCGCTCCGACCGAGGGCAATACCTGCACGAGTCCCTGAGAGGGGTGCAGGATCGCATCGATGGGGCGTGCGCTCGGTACGGCCGCGAGCGGGACGACGTGACGCTCATCGTGGTAACCAAGTTCTTCCCCATGAGCGACGTGGCGGAGTTGGTGCAATTGGGGGTGCGCGACGTAGGGGAAAGTCGCGATCAAGAGGCCAGTGTCAAGATCGCTGAATTGCGGTCGGAAATGGCCTCGGCCTCGATGCCCACCGTGCACATGGTCGGTCAGGTCCAGACCAAGAAGGCCCGGTCCATCGCGCGGTATGCCGACGTGGTCCACTCCATTGATCGCGTCAAAGTGGTCCACGCCCTCGACCGTGCCTGCGCGCGTGCCATGGAAGAGGGAGAGCGACACACTCCTCTCGATGTTCTGGTTCAGGTCGATCTCGGGGAAGGATCGGACGCCGGGCGTGGGGGAGCGCTACCCGACCAGATCATTGAGTTAGCCGATGAGGTGGGTCGTTGCGCATCGCTGCGGGTGCGCGGGGTAATGGCGGTCGCGCCCGCCGAAGCGGCTGACGACGAGCGCGCCTCATCCGCAGCTTTTGCCAGGCTGAAGGAGTGTCACCAGAGCGTGTTGGCAGCGCATCCGGGTGCCTCGTGGTGCTCGGCCGGGATGAGCGGTGATCTGGAGTGGGCTGTTGCCGCCGGAGCGACACACCTGCGTGTCGGGAGTGCAATCCTTGGATCACGCCCCCCTGCGCGGTAGCGTCTGCCTCGACCGAAGCGACGCCAATAGGCGGCTTTCAGACGCACCAAGGAGTCCGTCGACATGGCTGGGGCACTGCGCACGACGATGGAATGGCTCGGCCTCGCTGAGGTCGAAAGCCGCTACGACTATGACGAGAACTCGGAAGGCGCGAGCGACGAGCCGCGCCGTTCTGCCGACAACGCCCCCGTGCGGCCTGCTACTGAAGCCAGCACTCGCGGCGCAGAGGTTACACAGTTGCCCCGACGCACACCGGTCGCTCGGGTCGTTCAGGAGCCGGAGGCAGGCGAAATGAATCGCATCACCACGATCCACCCCCGCACCTACAACGAAGCCAAGAACATCGGAGAGTCTTTCCGTGTCGGCACGCCGGTCATCATGAACTTGACCGAGATGGAGGACGGCGACGCGAAGCGTCTCGTAGATTTCGCGGCGGGTCTTGCTTTCGGTCTGCACGGGTCCATCGAGCGCGTGACGGCCAAGGTGTTTCTGCTTTCCCCTGCGCACGTCGAGGTTGACGGGGCGACGGAGACGGGTCGGACCCAACAGGGTTTGTTCAACCAGAGTTGAGACACTGACGCATGATCATTAGCCGTCTGCTAGACACCATCCTCTTCTTGTACTTCATCGTCCTCATCGGGCGGCTGGTTTTCGACTGGATCCAAGTCTTCTCGCGCGACTGGAAACCCACTGGTGTGGTGTTGGTCGTGGCCGAAGTCATCTACAGCCTGACCGATCCGCCGCTGCGCGCCTTACGCAAAGTGATCCCTCCGCTGCGGCTCGGGGGGGTCGCGTTGGACCTCGCCTTCCTCGTGCTGATCCTCGGAGTCAGCATTTTGCGGCCCTTTGTCAGGCAGATTCCCTTTTAGCACTGACGACATCACTCCGGCTGCGGTGGTCGGATATGGTGTGATCGATTGTGAAGCGAGCCCCGATAGCCCGTCGCTGTGACGACTATCAATACGTTGACGAGGTGAATCATGTCGCTGTCCCCCGAGGACGTCATCAAGAAGAGTTTTACGTCCCCCCACTTGCGTCGTGGATACGACGAGACCCAAGTGGACGACTTCTTGGACGAGGTAGTGGTTGAGCTCCGCCGTCTCAACGCAGAGTACGCCGCGGTGGAAAGCGACCTCAAGGAATGCCGAGCCGGGCAGGGCACCTCCTCCGGTAGCACCTTTGCCCCCGTCGTCGACGCATCGGATGCTCGTGACGAGCTCGGGGTCGAAAGCGAGGATTTGGCGCGCGTCCGTAGAGAGCGTGACGAGTTGGTCGCCGAGATGGACACGCTGTCCCAGCGGATCGAGGTCGCCCGAGCCGAAGCAGAGACTGCGGAGGCGAGTGCGGCTAAGCGGCATGAGCAGGACGCTGCGGCTGTCGCCGTTGACAACGACGCCGAGTATGTCGACTCCGGGGGCAGCGTGGCCGATTTTGAGGCGGCGAGAGCGTACGCCGACGAAGCGCGGGCACAAGCAGAGTCAGCCCAGTCTGAACTTGCCGCAGCCCAAGAGCAGATCGAGGCGCTTCGCGCAGGGGTCGAGCAGGGACCGGCCAACAACGTCGCTGCGGTAGCGGCCGCTGGCTCCGGTGCAGACCCCACGGCCATCATCTCGCTAGCTCAGCGACTGCACGACCAGCACGTGGCCGAAGGCGAAAGCACGAAAGCGAAGCTCGTCGGTGAGGCCGAGGAATACAAAGAATTGCTCGAGACAGAGGCGAATGCGCGTAGCACCGATCTGATCGAGTCGGGCCAACGTACGCACGACGACTTGGTTGCTACCGGTCAGCAGACCCACGACGAACTGGTCACCTCTGGTCAGCAGCGCCACGACACCCTGGTCGCCGAAGGGCAGCAAGAGCACGACCGCCTTATCGACGAAGCGCAAACGACGCACCAGCGCCTGCTGGACGAAGGGCAGAAGTCTCACGACACGCTGGTGCGTGCAGGCGAGCAGACCCGCGATCAGTTGGTGACCGAGGCCGAACAACGTCGCGCGAACGTGCTCGCAGACCTCAGTGATCAAGAGTCGCGCATCAGGGGCTCGATCGATGGTCTCCGGACCCGTGAGTCGGATTCACGTGCCCGTATGCGCGCATTGTTGTCCGAGCAACTCAATCTTTTGGGCGACGACGACGAGTGATTGTGCCTCAGCCGACCCGCTGTGGCGTGAGTTGAGGATCGGACCTATCCTCACCGCTCAACGTGTTGCGGTCCGCGACACACGGAAAGCAAGGGGTAGTGCGGTGGCCAGTCAGTCCTCAGCAGAAGCAGGCGAGCGTATTTCTACGTCACCTGGCACCAACCCCGTGCCCGTGCTGCACGAAGAGGACCCGTGGACCAGCGAAGAGTTGTCCCACGTCCGCGCGGAGTTGGTGCTCGATGACGAGCGGCTGCGGGCCGAAGTGGATGCCGTTCAGCATGTTCTGAGCGTCATGATGCGCGACTCGGGCGAGGGCGCGGGAGACGACCAGGCTGACGCCGGAGCCTCCACCTGGGAACGCGAGCACGAGATGTCGTTGGCCAACAACGCTCGAGCACTGATGGAACAAACCGAGCACGCGATCGAGCGCATCGACTCCGGTGGCTACGGCGTCTGCGAGTCCTGCTCTAGGGCGATCGGCAAGCAGCGTCTGCAAGCCTTTCCGCGGGCTACGTTGTGTGTGCCGTGTAAGAAACGTCAGGAGCGACGCTGAGTACCGAAACTGCGCGCCGCATACATCGTTCGAAGTTGCGCCTGGTGCTGATCGTTGCCGCCGTGTGGATTGC
>JBBSVB010000308.1:0-3537 GCA_038233875.1 Actinomycetales bacterium
AGCTGCTCGGTCGCTGACCGCGACTTCCCACCCTTTCTCAGCAACACTGAAACGCAAGGAGTTCTCACGTGGCACGCGTGAAGCGGGCGGTCAACGCCCATAAGAAGCGCCGGGTAATCCTCGAGCGGGCCAGCGGTTACCGCGGCCAGCGTTCGCGGCTCTACCGCAAGGCCAAAGAGCAGGTCATCCACTCATTGGTCTACAGCTACAACGACCGTCGCAAGCGCAAGGGTGACTTCCGTCGCCTGTGGATCCAGCGCATCAACGCTGGCACCCGCTCGCACGGTATGACCTACAACCGTTTCATCCAGGGCCTGAAGGCCGCTGAGATTCAGGTTGACCGTCGCATGCTGGCCGACCTGGCCGTCAACGACGAGGCCACCTTTGCGGCTCTGGTGGAGTTGGCTCGCGCCAATGTGCCCACGCAGACCCCCAAGGTCGACGCCGCCTGATCCCCTATTCGGGACTCGCGTAAGTCTATGACTTCGCACACGACGCCCCGGCATCGCTCCCATGATTGAACGCCGCACCCTGCTGGTCAGCCCACGCAGCGAACGCGTTCGGTCTGTGGGCGGGCTGGGGCGTCGTGCTGCCCGCCAGCGCAGCGGTCGATTCCTCGTTGAGGGCCCGCACGCCGTCCGAGAGCTTTTGGCGTATGCGCCAGCCCAGGTCGTAGACATCTACGTCACCGCTGATGCGGTCACCGCTCACCCCGACATCGTTGAGGCCGCGGAGCAGGCGCAGGTTGGTCTGTACGAATGCACCGACGAGATCTTGACGCTGATGGCTGATGCCCAGCACCCCCAAGGCGTCCTCGCGGTGGCTCGATCAATCGACGTTCCGCTGACCGAAGCGTTGGCCGAGGTAAGCAGCGGCTTCGTTGTGGTGCTAAGTAACGTCCGGGACCCCGGGAATGCCGGCACGGTTATCCGCGCCGCAGACGCCTTCGGGGCCTCGGCGGTGTTGATCAGTGACGCCAGCGTCGATGTGTACAACCCTAAGGTCATCCGATCTTCCGTCGGCTCCCTGTTTCACGTGCCGATCAGCGTGGGTTCACCCATCGCCGAGGTTCTTGCAGCGTGCTCCCAGGCGGGCCTAGCGGTCTATGCGGCAGACGGGAACGCCGACACCACGCTGGACGCAGTCGACCTATCGGGGGCTCACGCCTGGGTCTTGGGCAACGAAGCGTGGGGTCTGCCAGCAGAGATCCTGGCCCTATGCGACGCCAGCGTGGCCGTGCCGATTGTCGGCCACGCCGAATCGCTCAACCTCGCGATGGCAGCGACCGTGTGTCTGCATACCTCTTCGCGAATGCGTTAGCCCCCTTTTCTACCGCCTGGGCAAGGTTAGGCGGCCGGATCGGGGGAATCGCACGTCAGGTTGCGGCATAACCTTGCCCAGGCGATGAGGTTCCGGTGTGAATGCGCTGAGCAGGGCCGCAACCTCTTTAGACTCTTCCCCGTGGCCAACACCCCAGATCACCCAACGCCTTCGAGCGCGCCGGACCCCGAGCGGATCGGGGCCCTGGGCGATGACGCGATTGCCGCCATTGAGGCCGCGAGGTCGCTCGAGGAACTCAAGGACGTGCGCCTGGCCCACGCCGGCGAAAAGTCTCCGCTTTCGCTAGCGAATCGCTCGATCGGCGCACTTCCTGGCCCTGAGAAGGCCGCAGCAGGCAAACTCGTCGGGCAGGCTCGCGGCCGCGTCAACGCCGCTATGGCCGCCCGCGTCGCGATCCTCGAAGCCGAGCGCGACGAGGCCATCCTCACCGAAGAAGCCATCGATCTCACCGCGCCGGGGGCAGCGCGACCGCTGGGACGCCGCCACCCGCTGACGTTGATGGGCGAGCGGATGGCCGACGTCATGGTCGGGATGGGCTGGGAGGTCGCAGACGGCCCCCAGGTCGAGGCCGAGTGGTTCAACTTCGATGCGCTAAATTTCGATGCCGATCACCCGGCGCGTCAGATGCAGGACACCTTCTTCGTAGAGCCCGCTGACGGGGGTCTGGTGTTGCGCACGCACACCTCACCCGTGCAGGCTCGTTCGCTGCTCGAACGAGGCGTGCCGCTCTATATCGCTGCGCCCGGCAAGACCTTCCGTACCGACGAGCTCGACGCCACGCATACCCCGGTCTTCCACCAGATGGAGGGGCTGGCGGTCGATGAGGGGCTGACGATGGCTCACCTCAAGGGCACCCTGGATCGCCTGGCCGAGTCACTGTTTGGGGAGGGCATCGTGACCCGGCTTCGGCCATCCTTTTTCCCGTTTACCGAGCCCAGCGCCGAAATGGACGTGCGCTGCTTCGTCTGCGACGGCGCCGACGCAGGTTGCCGCACCTGCAAAGGCACCGGGTGGATCGAGTGGGGCGGCTGCGGGATGGTCAACCGGAACGTGCTGCGCACCACCGGCATCGACCCAGAGCGCTACCAAGGGTTCGCCTTTGGCATGGGCGTCGAGCGCTCCTTGATGATCCGAAACGGTATTGCTGACATGCGCGAAATGATCGAGGGCGACGTGCGCTTCGCCGCTCAGTTCGGGATGGAGATCTGATGTTGATTCCCCTTCAGTGGCTGGCTGAATACGTGGACCTGCCCCTCGGCGTGACCGGCGAGGAAGTCGCTGCGGACCTGGTGCGGGTCGGCCTCGAAGAAGAGGGCCTCTTCGGCGGTGAGGTCACCGGCCCACTGGTCGTCGGTCGAGTGCTCGAGCTGACCCCCGAGCAGCAAAAGAACGGCCGGACCATTAACTGGTGTCAGGTCGACGTCGGCCAGCACGGCCAGCGGCTCACCGACGACACGCCTCAAGGCATCGTCTGCGGAGCGCACAACTTCGCGGTCGGCGATCTGGTGGCCGTGATCCTGCCTGGGGGCACGCTCGGCGAAGTCACGATCTCCGCGCGCAAGACCTACGGGCACGTCAGTGCCGGGATGATCTGCTCGGCCAAGGAGCTCGGCCTCGGCCAAGAGTCCGACGGCATCATCGTGCTGCGCGACTACTTCGGCGACGAAGCGCTGCCCTTGGAGCCGGGGGACAACCTGATCCCCGCCTTCGGCCTCGATCAAGAGACCGTCGAGATCAACGTCACCCCCGACCGCGGCTACTGTTTCTCGCTGCGCGGCGTGGCTCGTGAATACGCCCACTCGACGGGCGCCACCTTCACCGACCCCGCACATCTGAGCGTCGATCCGGCCACCGACGACGGATTCGGCGTGGACTTGCGCGACGAGGCGCCGATCCACGGAGTCGCCGGATGCGATCGTTACGTGGCCCGGGCGGTGCGCGGTCTCAACTTGTCAGCGCCGACCCCGGCGTGGATGGCAACCCGACTGGCACAAGCCGGTATGCGGCCCATCTCGTTGGCCGTCGACGTCACCAACTACGTGATGCTCGCGTTGGGTCAGCCCCTGCACGCCTTCGACCTCGACACGTTGGACGGTCCGATTGTGGTCCGTCGCGCGCGAGCCGGTGAAAAACTCACGACGCTGGACGACGTAGCCCGCAGCCTGCATACCGATGACCTGTTGATCACCGACGGCG
>JBBSVB010000309.1:0-3504 GCA_038233875.1 Actinomycetales bacterium
AGGGTGCGACCGGAGGCATCGGTGATGGTGCCCGACAGCATCACCGGGACGGTGCGGTCCAACTCCTGCAATACGTCGTTGATGGCATGAAGGGCTGCTTTGGCGTTCAACGTGTCGAAGACCGTCTCCACCATCAAGATGTCGGCCCCGCCCGCCAAGAGCCCCCGGGTCTGCTCGGCATACGCTGCGCGCAGTTGGGCGTAGGTGATGGCGCGGTATTCGGGACGTTCGACGTCTGGCGACAAAGACGCGGTGCGGTTGGTCGGGCCTATCGCGCCAGCAATGAAGCGTGGACGACCGTCGGCCCTCTCGAACTCATCCGCCACCTCTCTCCCGATTCGAGCCGCAGCCTCATTGATCGCGGGCACCAAATGTCCTGTGCCGTAGTCGGCCTGCGCAATCGAGGTCGACGAGAAGGTGTTGGTGCTGCTGATGTCGGCCCCCGCGGCGAAGTAGGCGCGGTGCACGTCGGCCACCACATCGGGGCGCGACAACTGAAGCAAATCGAAGTTCCCCGAGTAGTTGCGGTCTTCTTCGGTGCCAGGAGCCCGAAAATCGGCCTCAACCAACTCGATCTGCTGCATCATCGAGCCCCATGCGCCGTCCAGGATTAGCAGTCGCTGGGCAGCGAGTGCGCGCAATGAGACGGCACGATCAGTCTGGAGGGGCATGGAGCGAGGATACTTCGGAAGTCGCGATCAGTTTGCATCGTTGACCGAAGATACTTCTCTAAGCCGAATGGCCGGAGTCACCCTCGGCTATCGGTTGCCGACCATTATTGAGACACTGATCGGCAATGACTGCCGCTCCAGCCCTCCAGCGCCCCGTGACTGCGACGTATCGCCTTCAGTTGCACTCCGGCTTCACCTTCGCCGATGCCGCAGGCATCGTCAATTATCTGGCCGACCTAGGCGTCTCACACCTGTACCTCTCACCGGTCTTGGCAGCGATGCCGGGCTCGATGCACTGCTACGACGTGGTAGACCACGGGCGCATCAACGCCGAGTTGGGCGGGGAGTCAGGCTTGCGTGCGCTGGCAACGTCGGCCCACGAAGCGGGCCTAGGTCTGGTGGTGGATGTGGTGCCCAACCACATGGCCCTCGATGCTCCGCAGTGGCGCAACACCCAGGCCTGGTCCGTGCTGCGCGAGGGGCAACACAGCGCTCTGGCGCATTGGTTTGACGTCGACTGGGCGGCCCTGGACGGCAAATTCGGGCTTCCGGTGCTGGGGCAGCCGCTGGCCGATGTGCTCGAGGCAGGCGAGCTGACGCTCGACACCGGGCGGCGCGATGAGGGTGTCGCCGCAGGTCAGCAGGTCATCCGCTACTACGACCATGTGTTCCCGGTGGCTGCGGGCAGCGTCGCCGGGGGTGAGACCGATGTCGAGAAGGTGCTCGCCGCACAGCACTACCTCCTCGCGTCCTGGAAAGAGGGCGATGAGGTCCTCAACTACCGACGCTTCTTCGAGGTCGACACCTTGATCGGGGTCCGCGTCGAGGAGGACGACGTCTTCGAGGCTACTCATAAAGTTCTGCTCGACCTGCACCACGACGGCGTGATCGACGGGTTCCGGATCGACCACCCGGACGGCCTACACGACCCGGCCGGCTACCTGCACACCTTGACGTCGCAGCTGCGCCCCGGCACGCCCATCTGGGCCGAGAAGATCCTCGAAGACGACGAGCGCCTGCCTGCAGACTGGGAGTGCGCCGGCACCACCGGGTATGACGGGCTGGCCGCCTTATCGATCGCGCTCACCGACCCAGATAGTGCCCACACGGTCTCGCGCTCGTGGGCCCGCATCGGCGGCACCCCAGACCTAGGCGACGTCGTCGAATCGACCAAGCGCAACACCGTCGAAGACCTGCTGGGGCCTGAGGTAAATCGGCTAGTCCGCCGCGCCGCCCAAGTCATGCCACAGCGCTCAGCCGAGGATTTGAAAGCCGCACTGAGCGAAATTTTGGTCAAGTTGCGCGCCTACCGGGCCTACGTCACCCCCGGCGAGGACCCCACCAGCGACTCGACCGCGAGGCTGGCCGAGGCGGTCAACCGGGCCTGCGCCGCGGCACCGGAGCACGACGAGTTGATCCGCGCTCTGGGTGAAGTGCTGCTCAATCCTGACGCTGGCGGTCACAACTTAGAAGCGGCACGCGATCTGTGTGTGCGTTTCCAGCAGACCACCGGCCCCGTGATGGCCAAGAGCATCGAAGACACCGCCTTCTATCGCTGGCACCGCTTGGACGCGCTGAACGAGGTCGGGGTCAACCCGGCCCACGGTGCCAGCCCGCAGGCTCACATCCTGCACGACTGGGCCGCACACCAGCAGGCAACGTGGCCGCAAGGAATGAGCACCCTGTCCACGCACGACACGAAGCGCTCCGAAGACGTGCGCGCCCGCCTGCTCGCCGTGGCCGGTGACGAAGAAGCGTGGCAGGCATGCGGCGCTGCGACCTACGAGGCCCGCGAGGATCACGGCATCGATGGCTCGATCGGGCACATGATCTGGCAGACCATTCTGGGAGCGACCCCGCTGAGCAAGGCCCGGCTGGCGGAGTTCGTCACCAAGTCGATGCGCGAAGCCAAATGGCATACCTCTTGGGTCGACCAACAGCCCGAGTACGAGGGGCGGGTGCTCGCGTGTGCCGAGGCAATGCGCACCGGCGGCCCGGTGCGCGAAGCCATCGATCGGGCACTGGCGCGATCTGAGAACCAGATCGTCGCCGTGGTGTTGGCCCAAAAGTTGCTTCAACTGACGCTGCCTGGTGTGCCCGACACGTACCAAGGCACCGAGGTGCTCGACCTCAGCCTGGTCGACCCGGACAACCGGCGGCCGGTCGATTACCGCCGACGTCAAGCCGCGTTGGATCGCATTGACTCAGGCGTCGACCCGATGGACCTCTCGGAGATGAAACTCCTGGTGACCACGCGTGCTCTGCGGGTCCGTCGCGAGTTTCCCGAAGCATTCGGTGCTCAGGGTAGCTACCGCACGTTGCACGCCGGCCCGCACTTCGTCGGCCACGTGCGCGGCGAGCGGGTGGCGGCGTTGGCGTTGCGCGCCCCGCATGGCGTCTCGGCCACGACCATGACGTGTGAGCGGATCGAGATCGGTGCCGGACGCTGGGTCGACGAGCTCACCGGTCGAGTGCTCGACGTCGGCGAAGCGGGGCTCGCGATGACCGAGGCCTTCGTCGATGCACCGGTCGCACTGCTGGTGTCTCGGGCACCCGAATGACCGCTGACGTGAGCAGCCGCCCGGGAAACCAGCACGAGTATGCGGTGTGGGCGCCGGAGGTGGACCGTGTTGAGGTCCGCATCGGCGTTGACGATGCCCAGGTCGAGGCGATGGACCGTGGGGACGACGGCTGGTGGCGGCACGCGGTCGATGCCGACGACACCGGCGATGGCCGGTATGCCTTTGTGAGCGACGGTGGTGACCCTCGACCGGACCCGCGCTCGTTGAGTCAGCCCGATGGAGTGCACGCGGCCTCGGCGATCGTCGACCTG
>JBBSVB010000310.1:0-3481 GCA_038233875.1 Actinomycetales bacterium
CAGCATGCCCAGCTCCAGCTCCCGCTCGCTGAGCTCGTGGGTGAGGACCAGACCCTCCGCCAGGGTGGGCACGTGACCGTAGGTCTCGTCGGCGAAGTCGAAGACATCGGGGTGCCAGCGCATCGGCTGCAGCTCGTCGTCGCTGACGATGCGGTGCTCCTTGGCCAGCTCCGCCCGCAGCTCCTCGAGGCCAAGGGGCCCCCGGGTGGACAGCACGTCCATCACGGCCCGTTCCAGCTCGTGATCCAGGTCGGGAAGCTCGTCGTTCACCGGGTCACCGTATGACGCGCCTCATCCCCCGTCGAGCGCGACGTACGTGCGCCCGCAGACGCGGTGAAGGGCCGGGACCTCACCAGGTCCCGACCCTTCACCGTCTGGCGACTATGTAGGACGACAGTCGGATGTCCATGAGGACGACATAGGTCCAGTTGCGTACGAGACTCAGGGCGCGATGGCTTCGTCTCGAAATCAGCCACATCCCGGAGCCTTCCTCCGGGAACCGGCCCTACTGATCGTCGAGCCAACGTTCCATTGCAACGTTCACCGCATTGCCTGTGTAGCGGTCGTTGGCGTAGTCCAGCGTGAGCAGGCTCTTGTTTCGCTCGTTGAGCCACATCCCGAAGTTAAAGTCGATCATCATCTTGGGCGTCGCAGCGGTCTTGTTGCCCTCCGCCGCGAGTTTGGCTGCCCTGTTCACCACGTCGCCCATGTACACGACTTCGTTGATTCCGCTGCCTTTGTAACCAGCCTTGATCATCAACGCTCGACCATCAGCGATGCCGATGCCCACGCGCAGTGGGGTGTCGTACCCCCTCTGCACCATCTTGTGGTTCAGGACCTTCACTAGGGAGTTGGCTCGTGCGGCACAGGAGAACACGTCATTGTTGTGCCTTTTCAGAGGCGTGTTGTACACAGCCCAGACACCGTCGCCGACGATGTTGACCTCTCGAATCCGGTCGCTGCCATTGAGGATCGCGACCATCTCGGAGATGTAGGCGCGATAGATTTTGGCGAGGCGTGGGCGCTTGTAGTGACCGGGCAATGAGGACGAATCCCGTATGTCTATGAAGACTGCGGTGCACCACTGCGCATAGAAGCCGTTGGTGAACGTCAGTTCGTCTCGGTCCGGAAGTTCGTTGCGCTCTTCGAAGGTGCCGCTTGGCTGAGTGAGGATCTCGTCGAGCCGAGCAAGACTCGTCGGGAAGTCGTAGTCCTTGAAGTTGCCGTCCATGTCCTATTTCCAGATCGCAGCGATAGCGGCAACAGCGAGGAACCCAAGCGCGAGGGCGAGTGACCAGATTGCGCTGTTGACCCACTCGAACTTCCTGCTGGCGACCGCAGCGTTGGCATGCACTTGTTCGGCGATTTGTTTGGTCAGGGCTTGGCTGTCCATCGTGAGTTCTCCCAGAGCGTGCACGTACGCCGCCTTCTTCGCAGGGGGGTAAACGTGAGCGATGTGGCGGTAGAAGAGGAGGCTGTCGAACGATTCTGGATCCGACCTTCTACCGCTGCGTACACGTGGTGCGAGCGCTTGGAGTGCGCAACGGGCGGTCCAGAAAAGAAGAGCGGCGCAGCCGACGGCAGCGACGAGGAACACACAGTTGGGGTGCTTCTCGTTGGCGAGGAGGTTGTACAAAGCGAGAGCGGTCGCTGTCGTTGCTGCGAGAGTGGCCGCGACCTTGGTGTCTGCGTGCTTGATCCAGTCGTTGACTAGCGTGAGGGTCTTCCACGCGTGGTCGGGATCTGGGCCGATGGGGTCAGTCGTCATCCTCAACGCCTAAATGCTCGTGAACCGAGCCGATGTGCTCGCCGCTTAGCGCGGACGTGCTCACTTACCTGCCGCAGTACGTCGGCCTGCTGCGACTTCCGGACGATGTCACGGACCTCGTCGGCATCATCTCGCTCCGTCTTGCCGTCGAGGACGGCTGCGACGAACTCGTCTCGGCAGGTCGTGCACCACGCTGCTTCGAGCATCCGACCGTCGGCTTCAGCCTCGTCGTGTCCGATCTTCTCGATCTTGGTATCTTTCCAAAGGTCGGGGCTTGGGTTGCAGTGGCAAGTGACGGTCAAGTAGTCATTGTCGCGGATCATGTCCCACACGGAACCGGTGACGATCAGTTCGTGGCGGTCGGCTTGCTGTGCGGCCTTGGCAGCGAAGTTGACGGGCTTGCCTGCCCATACGGGCTCTTGCTCGCTTTCGTTCCTTGGTGTCCCGAGGTTCTTGACAAGGGTTCGGCCCGAGGCGATGCCGACCTTGAAGCCGGTCTCCGGGTCGTCGGTCCAACGACTTTCGAGTTTCGGTACGAGGGTCTCGACGCTGAAGGTCTTGATGGTGACTCCCGCGCACAGTGCGCGCTCGTAGCGCTTCTCTCCCCAGAAGATGGCGAAGACTCCATCGCCTTGGATCTGGATGAAGTCCGCCTCGAAGGCGTGCACGATGCGGACCACGTTGTCGGTGGCGGCGCGGTAGATACCGGCGGTGCTGGCTGCGTGCTTGTTGCCTGTGCCAAGCCGAGTGGAGTTCTGCAGGTCTGCCATGACGGCAACCACGTCGTCCAGTCGAAACCATGTCTTCGTGTTGCTGTCGGGGAGTTCGTAGGCGTCAAGGTCCTCAGGGTCAACATCTTTGACTGGCGGATTCTTGCTGTCGAGGACGTCTGATGCGTCATCCGAGCAAGCGGTCAACAGGTCACTGACTATGCTCATGCGCCGTACCTCCTCGTCGTGCCCAAACCGTAGGGCGTGCCTATGACAGCGCCCGGTGTGGTTATCGGCTGGGGTGACGCGTCGACGTACGGCGTGGCGCAGACAGCCTGCGCCGCTGTGTGGCTAGCGTGCAGAGCACCGCCGAGTGGGGTGGGGTCCGGTTGACCGGGCATGCAGGGTTCCTTGCTTCCAGCGGCGCTGGGGAAGGGACGCCTGAGGTAACGCCGATGTCTTCGGCACCTTCTATTGCACCCTTCAGGCGCGCCTTGCCCGGTGCGACACGCGGAGACCGCGATTTTCTCGTTGTCTATCTCGTGATGCGGGACGGGGTAGCCGCGCCAGACATCCAGCACGCCGTGAGCGAAGTGTCCGGGTGCGGTCTAAGACTCCTCGACGCTCGGCGTTGCTCGCTGGGCTGTGCCCTCTAGGAGTCTTCGTGCTGGGCCGGTGCGTGTTGGCAGGCGAACCGGCCCACCGGTGGTCCGAGGGCTAACGTGCATGGACCGGATTCCCCTCGCTACTCAAGACGGATCGAGCCGGGACCTTGCTCTGCGTTGAGAGCCTCGGCATACGTAACGAGGGTCTGCGTGTCCCCGCCGTGGCGGACCCAATCGAGAGGGGTCCGGTTGTCCAGTTCGGGGGCAGGTGTCCTGAGGTGCACTTTGAGGGTCCACGTATCCGGGTCGGGCCGTGCCGTCTTTAACTTTGGGAGAGCTCCTTTTACCTGAATTTTCCCGTCGTGATTCTCTAACTCAGCGACCGGGTAGAACCAGTC
>JBBSVB010000311.1:0-3458 GCA_038233875.1 Actinomycetales bacterium
CAGGACATCTAGCAACTCGCTGTCGGGGTTGCGTCCGATGAGTGCCTCGACCATTGCCGAAGCGTCAATGACGATCACCGGCGGCCGGCCCGCACCTCGGCGACGATTTCGTCTGTGGTCGGACCACTTGATCGGTCGCGATTCCTGAGCTTGGCGACGATCTCGACGTTCGTCGGTCGAGCGGCCATCTTGCTCAGCTCGCCCGCAACGTAGGCCGAGAGCGATTTACCCTCGGACGCAGCGCGATCTTTAAGGGTGTCGGCGACCTCGTCGGAGACATCGCGGATGTAGAGGGTAGTCATGACATCCATGCTAGCACTATGCAAGCAACGATAGGCGTCGCACGGTGACAGAACTAGAAGGTGTTCACCCTCAGCAACCCCAGCCGGTTCGTGCTCGACATTGGCAAGGATCACAAGCAGGCGACTCGACGGGTGTACTCCCAGGAGGAGCCCCGATTTGTCGCTGGGAAGCAGGCAGACACGCGTCGAGTCAGCCGTGTAGTGCCGGCGTTCACCCCGGCGGCTGGCGTGCTGCACCATCTCTTGGCCGGCACTACGGCCACCGAGCGCGCTGCGGGTCTGCGTACGGTGCGGTCAGGCGCCACCGACTTCGACCGCCTCACCATTAGTTCCTCTGGTGTGGCCAGGGTTAGGCTCCTGGGCGGATGCGACAGCCGAGGTTCGACCTTCACGATCGCCAACCTCCTCGTGCCCACCCTCAAGCAGTTCGACACGGTGCATTACGTCAAGATCTACGACCCAGCGGGGCGAACCTCACGCCCCGGCGGACTTCGGACTCCATCCCGGAGTGCCTGGAGCCGTAAGCCCTCCAGCTAGGACCCTGACGCGATCTGGTTGCGGTGTCCACCAAGTTCGCGGGCAAGTTAATGCCAGATCTGCTTATCGCTCGACACGGCCTGCACGAACCCCGATCCGGAACGGCCTCGCCGCAGCGCAGCCGATTTCACCGAGGCCTCTTCGAGGTGCCGGGACGCAGCCCGAGCTGCGTGTGTGTGCGGCACCGGCTTACGTATTAAGGGGATGGCCTCCGGGGCTCTCGAGGTGTACGGCCGGCGATCGCCAGCCATACACCCTGCCGGCACTCGCTCGGCTGAACGAAGAAGACTCAGATGTGAGCCACCGAGACAACCGACAGGTCACCGAAATAGCCCAGGACGACCGCCTGTCGTTGTCGAACCGGGAGTTGGGCCAGCGCTTCCGCGAGCGGCACGCGGTCGGCCGTTTGGTCCTCAGCGTTTGGAGGCTTCAGTTCCCCGCGTTCCGGGGGATCGGTGATTCTTTCGGCTGGTGTTTCGTTGTGCCACTGCCTTCGCTGCCGACGTGCGTTGGTTCGGACCATGACGGTCAGGACGTACGGTTCGGGCTGACTGGTGCTGATCCGATTCCAGTGCGGCCACGTTTTGGCCAAGGCTGTCTGAAGTAGGCCTTCGGCCAACGCGGCGTCCCCGGTCAGCATCCAGGCTGTGCGCAACAAAGCCGGCGAGCAAGCGACCACGAATTCGCGGAACCCCTCGGGCTCTTTGCTCACCTGTCCTCCTAGCGTCTAGGTGCTAGCGATGGATCGGTTACCCACCTTCACCTCTTAAACCGGCTGGAACCCTTGATCGGTTGCCTAGGTATCGGACCCGTCAAGGGCGGGGACAGCGACAGAATCACCGAGGTGGCGGCTGACTCGAACGCGAGAAACGCGGTTGCCGGTGACCTCGAGGATCGACATAGTGAGGCCCTCGTACGCGAACTCTTCGCCGGGCTCGGGTAGGCGCTGCAACCTGGTAATCACAAAACCAGCAACGGTTTGATATCCGCCGCGGTCCTGCTCGGGCAGGTCACCAAGCTCGAGAGTCTCGAACATCGAGCGAGCTGAGAGTCCGCCGTCAATCAGCCACGACCCATCGTCGTCTTGGGTCGGACGAAGGTCCGGCGGCTCGTCAACGGAAGGTAGGTCGCCAGCGATCGCTTCGAGCACGTCCACCGGGGTGACGAGACCTTGCGTGTCGCCATACTCATCGACGACCAGCACCACGTGGCTGCCGGAGCGGCGGAAGACCTCGAGCACGCCGAGAGCGGGCATGTTTTCGGGCACGGTCGGTGCGGGTCGCATTGCGGCTCGGGGGTCGGGCTCGCCGCCCTTCATGGCCTGTAGCCACAAACGCTTGATCGACACCAACCCGAGCACCTCATCAAGCGTGCCGTCGCACAGCGGGAACTCTGAGTGTCCGGACTCCGACATCTGGGTCCACGTGTCGGCGGACGGTTCGTTGGTGTCCATCCACGCGATCTGCGGCCTCGGCGTCATCAGGGAATCGATGCGCAGGTCGCCCACCTTGAAGACTTTCTCGACTAGCTCACGTTCGGCAGGCTCGACCGCCCCAGACGTAGCGGCCTGCGCCAGCAAGTGACGAATTTCCTCCTCGGTGACGTCGCTGTCATTCGAGTCAGAGGTCACCCCAAAGAGGCGGGCGACCGAGTTGGTGGAGAACGTCAGCAGCCACACGACCGGCGCCGAAACCTTCGACAACAGACGCATCGGGCGACTCAAGAGCCCAGCGATTCGTTCGGGGTTTGCCAGGGCCAATCGCTTAGGCACCAGCTCACCTAAGACCAGCGACACATACGTAATGATCACCACGACGATCACGAAGGCGAGAGGTTCGGCATACGGCTCAAGGGGTCCGATGCGCGCCAAAGGACCGACGAGATAGCCCGACAGACGCGCACCGCCGAAAGCCCCGAGCACGATGGCGATGAGTGAAATGCCCACCTGCACGGTCGAGAGGAAGCGGCTCGGCTCGTTCATCAGCTTGAGCGCTGCGGCTGCCCCCGGGTCGCCACCCTCGGCCACCCACTGCAAGCGCACCTCACGTGCGGAGACCAATGCCATCTCCGCCATCGCGAACACCCCATTGGCGAGGACAAGCACCACGACGATGGCAATCTCGAGCCCAACGTTCACGTGGTGATCCCCTTCGCCCTGAACGTCGTCATAGAGGCAAGCGTAAGTGCCCTGGGCTGCAGGAAGGGCATGCAGACCAAACATGAGCTGCCGTTCGGTGCCCACCTGGGGATGCGCCCACGCCGCGAAATCGTATACAACGTATCCTTAGGGTGAGCGCGCAAGGGCGCATGCTCACTGTCAGTCGACTTTCATCGCTGGCATCCCCTACCTACAGCAGGAGATCACGTGTCAAAGCGCAATACGCTCGTTCGGACCGCTCACGATGTAGGCCTCGCGGCCTGGTTCGGTGGCTCGCTCATGGGAGCCGTCGGTCTCAACGGTGCAACGTCCGAAGCAAAGTCCTCGAAGGAGACCCTCCGCTTGTCCTCGGTTGGGTGGGCGCGCTGGGCGCCCGTCCAGACTGCCGCCATTGCCGTTCACGCCCTGGGTGGCGCAGGTCTGATCGTCGGCAACAAGGACCGTCTGGAGCGTCAGGACGA
>JBBSVB010000312.1:0-3457 GCA_038233875.1 Actinomycetales bacterium
CGTGCTCATCTCGGGACACGATGGTGGCACCGGAGCCAGCCCGCTGACGTCACTGAAGCACGCTGGGACCCCGTGGGAGTTGGGCCTGTCCGAGACCCAACAAACGCTGTTGCTTAACGGGTTGCGCGACCGGATCACGGTGCAAGTCGACGGCCAGCTTAAGACCGGTCGCGATGTGCTCATCGCTGCCCTACTGGGTGCCGAAGAGTTCGGATTCGCCACCGCCCCGTTGGTGGTTTCCGGCTGCGTCATGATGCGGGTGTGTCACCTCGACACGTGCCCGGTCGGCATCGCCACTCAAAACCCGGATTTGCGTGCGCGCTACCAGGGTCAAGCCGAGTTCGTCGTGACGTTCTTCCAGTTCATCGCCGAGCAGGTCCGCGAGTTGATGGCCGAGTTGGGCTACCGCAGCCTTGACGAACTGATCGGTCGCGCCGACTTGCTCAACGTCCAAGAGGCGATCACCCACTGGAAAGCGTCAGGCCTCGACCTTGCGCCGATCCTGCATCGTCCCGATCTGCCCGAGGGAACTCACCTGCGGCGCATGATCGATCAGGACCACCACCTCGAAGACGCTCTGGATCACCAACTCATCGAGGCCGCTGGTCCAGCGCTGCGCGAGGGCACCGAGGTAAGGGCCACGTTTGCCGTGCGCAACGTCAACCGCACCGTGGGCACCATGCTGGGTTACACCGTGACGTCGAGCGTCGGCGTCGAGGGTTTGCCCGATGGCACCATCGACATCACCCTCAACGGCTCCGCGGGTCAGTCGTTCGCGGCCTTCCTGCCCGCCGGGATCACCCTGCGGTTGGTCGGCGACGGCAACGATTACGTCGGCAAGGGACTGTCCGGCGGGCGGGTGATCGTGCACCCTTCGCCGGACGCCCCCTTTGCGGCCGAGGACCACGTGGTCGCCGGCAACGTCATCGGCTCTGGCGCCACGTCCGGCCAGATCAATCTGCGCGGCGTCGTGGGCGAGCGCTTCTGCGTCCGTAACTCCGGTGCCACCGCGGTGGTGGAAGGCGTGGGCGACCACGCGCTGGAGTACATGACCGGTGGTACGGCTCTCATTCTGGGCCGCACCGGTCGTAACGTCGGTGCGGGGATGTCGGGCGGTACGGCATACGTGCTGGACCTAGACCAGAACCGGCTGAACCCGCTGGCGCGCGCCAACGGAGATCTCCTCCTTCGCACCGCTGAGGTCGACAGCGCCGACGCACACCGCATCGAAGAACTGCTGCGCGAGCACGTGGAGTTGACCGGCTCCACCGTCGCCCAGGCAATCCTCGATGCCGGCCCCGACTGGGCCACCCGATTTACCGTCATCACGCCCCGCCAGTACGCAAGCGTCCTGAAGATTCGCCAAGACGTCATCGACGCCGGTGACGATCCCGACGGACCGCACGCGTGGCAACTCATTTTGGAGGACGCACATGGCTGACCCCAAGGGATTCCTGAACACCCGCAACCGTGAGCCGCAACCCTCGCGGCCGGTGCCGATCAGGATCATGGACTTCAAAGAGGTGCACACCGCGCAAGACGACACGGTGCTGCGCCGCCAAGCCGGGCGCTGCATGGACTGCGGCATCCCCTTCTGCCACCAAGGTTGCCCGCTGGGCAACCTGATCCCAGAGTGGAACGACCTCGCCCGTCGAGGCAACTTCCGTGAAGCGATCGAGCGGCTCCACGCGACCAACAACTTTCCGGAGTTCACCGGTCGGTTGTGCCCCGCGCCGTGCGAGACGTCCTGTGTGCTGAGCATCACCGAGCCTGCAGTGACCATTAAGCAGGTCGAGCAGTCGATCATCGACCGCGCGTTCGACAACGGGCTGGTCATCGCGCACGAGCCCGAGTGGCTCTCCGGGAAGACTGTGGCTGTGATCGGCTCCGGGCCGGCCGGTCTGGCCGCTGCTCAGCAGCTCAGCCGGGCAGGTCATACCGTCCTGGTCTACGAACGTGACGACGCAGTCGGCGGGTTGCTGCGCTACGGCATCCCCGAGTTCAAGATGGAAAAGTCGGTGCTGGATCGCAGGCTCGTGCAGCTGCGTGGAGAGGGCATCCGCTTCCGCACCAACGTCACGATCGGCGGCGACGGTCCGGACGACTTCTCGCTAAGTGAGTTGTCGAGTCGCTTCGACGCGGTGGTCTTGGCCACTGGGGCCACCGTGCCCAGGCCGCTACCCATCCCGGGGGCCGAGCTCGACGGGGTGTATGCCGCCATGGACTTCCTGGTGCCAGCAAACCGGGAAGCAATGGGCAAAGAACGTGGCATCTCGGCCGAAGGCAAGCACGTGGTGATTGTCGGTGGCGGCGACACCGGCTCCGACTGTTACGGCACGGCCATCCGCCACGGCGCCGCCTCGGTGACCCAGTTGGATATTCGTCCGCAGCCGTCGCCCGAGCGCAGCGAAGCTCACCCGTGGCCTATGTATCCGCTCATTCACCGCGTCAGCGACTCTCAAGAAGAGGGAGGTGAACGCATCTTCGGCGTCAACACGGTGGAGGCCCTTGGTGCCACCCAAGGCGCCGTGTCGCAGATCCGGATCGTGAATGGTGAGCGCATCGACGGTCGTTTTGACGCCGAAGCCGGGACCGAGCGCACCATTGCCGCCGACCTCGTGCTGATTGCGCTGGGCTTCTCCGGGCCCGATGAGGTCATGGACGGCACGAGTGCTCTGCCACGGTCAACGCGCGGCACCTTCGAGCGGGACGAGTCGTATGCCGTCCCCGGTCAGCCGAAGATGTTCGTGGCTGGAGACGCCGGGCGCGGTCAGTCACTCATCGTCTGGGCCATCGCCGAGGGGCGTGCCTGCGCGTCATCGGTCGATGCGTATCTCACCGGCGCGCAGTCCACCTTGCCGTTCCCGGTGCGCGCCAGCGACGCCCCGCTGATGGTTTAGGGCCCGCAAGGGATCCTGGCGGTCCCAGGGACTTAGGGTGGCGACTATGCGCGCCGACACCCACACCACCAACGCTCACGACCTCCTCTGGGAGAGCCCGACGCTGCAGGTGCACACCTGCAGCGTCTCCTCCATGGACAACAACGTGTACGTCCTGACGTGCCGATCCACAGGCGAGCGGGCTCTCGTCGATGCAGCAGACGACATGCCGCGGATTACGAGCCTTCTCGCCAATGCCGCCCAAAGTGACAGTGACACCAAGCCCCTGTCCTCGATCATCACCCCGCACCGACACGCTGACCACCACCGCGCCCTTGCTGAGGCGGTTGCAGCAACGGGGGCTACGACATACGCAGGGGCACCAGATGCAGACCACCTGCCGTCACAGACAGATGTCCGCCTTGCGCAAGGAGACTCGATATCTGTAGGTGAGGTTGAGGTTGAGGTAGTTGCCCTACGGGGTCACACGCCTGGGTCTATCGCTCTCGTCGTTGATGGGGGGGACCGGGCGGGCACGACGCTGCTGCTTACGGGGGACAGCTTGTTTCCCGGCGAGA
>JBBSVB010000313.1:0-3442 GCA_038233875.1 Actinomycetales bacterium
CGGCAGCCCACTTTGCAGCATCGGGACGATCCCACCGGCGTCCACCCAACGCAGAGCGAGCAGACCAGTCGCCGCTAGCCACCAGAGCCAGGCAAGACCGCGAGCTGCCCGCTTCACGCTTGTCTCGCCGCCCATATCGCGCATCGTTGCATGCGAACACGGGCCGCGCACCCAGAGTCAGGGCTTCGTCACGGCGGCATCCGTGGGCAGGGAGGGGACTTCAGTCTGATGACGGAAGTACCGCTTGAAGCATCGACTTTTGCTGACACGCAAGGGTTTCTGACAAGCCAAAAAGTTGCTTCGGCTCATTAGCAAGGTAAACTCTTGCTATGTCACAAACGGAAGTGACGCTGATAGGTGACCTCATCGACTCGCGATTGTCCTCAGATCGCCAAGACCTCCACCACAGCATCACCGCCGCGTTGCGTGCGGTCTCCGCCCAGATTACTCCCTTGCGCCCCCTGGCCATCACTGTGGGGGATGAATTTCAGGGGTCCTATGCACGGCTGGGTGAGGCTCTTTCGTCAGTCTTGGCCATCAGATCGTTGCTGGAGCCGTCGGTGCGCGTGCGCTTCGGCATCGGTCGCGGCGAGATTACGGTCTTGGACCCCGTGGCAAACACCCAAGACGGGCCGGGCTGGTGGGCGGCCCGAGCGGCCATCGAAGACGTCGAGGCGCGTGAGGACGAGACGGGGTGGACGGCCCGGCGGACGGTGTATCGCTCGGCCGTCAGCGACGACCCGATGCAGGACGCGGTCAACGCTGCCTTGGTGTGTCAGGACCTGCTGGTTGACTCCTTTGATGAACGGTCCTGGAGCATCCTGAGGGGAATGATGGCTGATACCACGCAAACGCAGATCGCCGACGACCTCGGTATCAGTCGCCAAGCCGTGCAACAACGCCGAAGCACTGCGGGTATGCCGATGATCGTCAGCGCAGCCCGCAACGTGGCGAGCCTCCCATGAGCATTGTGGCGATTGCGCTGCTCGGCCTCGGGGCGGCGGATGCGGTGGAGGCCACCGGCGCTCGCCGCTGGGGTGACGCACAACGCGCGCAGATCTTCAGCTCGATCGCGGGGATCAGCGTCATCGTTGTCCTTGCCATCCTCGCGAGGCTGTCCACGTCAACGGATCTCATCTTGCTAATGCTGGCGTGTGTGATCGTCGCGGGTTGGGTGCTGACGTCGCAGGAACAATTCGTGCGTACCCGTCGCGCCGCCATACCGCTCTCGGTATTGGGCGGTGGCTTGGCGCTGCTGGTCTCGACCTCCGGGGCGGCATCACCTGCAGGTGGGGGCATCGCTGCGTGGTTGGCATGGACCGATCTCTTTGCCGGGCAGGCTGGCGTGGACGCGGATCGCGTGCTGCTCATCGCCGGCTTATTGCTCATACAAGTGGCGACCGCCAACGTCATCGTGCGACTGGTCCTTGTCCAGGTCGGGGCCATCCGCCCTCCGGACATGCCGCAGCCCTCCGACCGATTGCGCGGCGGGCGACTTCTCGGCCCCATGGAGCGTCTGATCATCCTCGGTTTAGGTCTTGCCGGGGAGGTGACTGCCGCGACCTTGGTCATCGCCGCCAAAGGCTTAATCCGCTTTCCCGAGTTGCAGCACTCACGAGAAGCCGGCAACGAATCAATGGAGGACGCGCTGGAGGTCTATGAACTCACCGAATACTTCCTGGTCGGCAGCATGGTCAGTTGGCTGATCGCTCTCACCGCTCTAGGCGTCGCAATCCTGGCCTAGGAGTCGATGACGATCGGCATGATCATGGGCCGGCGGCGCAATTTGCCGCCGACGAACGAACCGACAGTGCGGCGGATCACCTGCTGCAGTTGACGGGTGTCGTTGACTCCGTTCTTGCGAGCCTTCTCTAGCGCTTCGTTGAGCTGCGGAAGCACCTTGTCGAAGATTTCCTCGTCCTCGGCGAACCCGCGGGTCTGGATTTGCGGCCCGGCGGTGATTATTCCGGTTTTAGCGTCTCGCACCACCACGATGGTCACGAAGCCCTCGTCGCGCAGGATGAGCCGGTCCTTGAGCAACGTTTCGGTGGTGCCACCGACCGACGAGCCGTCGACATACACGTAGCCGCAGTCGATCGCTCCGACGATCTTTGCGACACCATCGACGAGGTCCACCACGACGCCGTCCTCGGGGAGCACCACGCGCTCACGGGGCACGCCGGTCGCGACCGCCAAGTCGGCGTTGGCCTGCAGGTGACGCCATTCGCCGTGCACCGGCATGACGTTCTTGGGCCGCACGATGTTGTAGCAGTAGAGCAACTCCCCCGCGCTGGCGTGCCCAGAGACGTGCACCATCGCGTTGCCCTTATGCACCACGTTGGCACCGAGCCTGGTGAGGCCGTTGATGACGCGGTAGACGGCGTTCTCGTTGCCCGGGATCAGGGACGACGCGAGCAGCACGGTGTCGTCGTCACCAATCTCGATCTTGTGATCGCGCTTGGCCATCCGCGACAACGCCGCCATCGGCTCCCCCTGGGAGCCGGTGCACCCCAATACCTGCTGGTTTTCGGGTAGCTGAGCCAGCTTGCCGAGGTCCACGAGCACTCCGTCGGGCACCTTGAGGTAGCCCAGTTCGGCGGCACTGCCCATATTGCGCAGCATTGATCGGCCGACCATCGCAACCTTGCGCCGATTGGCGTGCGCGGCGTCGAGCACCGGCTGCACCCGGTGTATGTGGGACGAGAAGCAGGCCACGATGATGCGGCGCTGCGCCCCGTGAAACACCCGGTCGATCGCGGGGGCAATGTTGCGCTCTGGAGTGGTGAACCCTGGCACTTCGGCGTTGGTGGAGTCCACCAAGAACAGGTCGACGCCCTCTTCGCCTAGTCGGCCAAACGCACGCAAGTCGGTGATCCGGCCATCCAGCGGCACCTGGTCCATCTTGAAGTCGCCGGTGTGCAGCAACGTGCCGCCGGGGGTGCGGATGAAGACCGCGAGCGCGTCGGGGATGGAGTGGTTGACCGCCACGAACTCGCAGCCGAAGGGGCCGAGCTGCTCGACGTCACCCTCTTTGACGCCCATCGTGTAGGGCCTGATCCGGTGCTCTTTGAGCTTGGCTTCGATGAGCGCAAGCGTCAGCGTCGAGCCGATCAGCGGGATGTCGTTCTTCATACGAAGCAGGTAGGGAACCGCGCCGATGTGGTCCTCGTGACCGTGCGTCAACACGATGGCCACGACGTCGTTGATTCGGTTCTTTATGTAGGAAAAGTCGGGAAGGATCAGGTCGACACCGGGGTGCTCTTCCTCAGGAAACAGGACTCCACAGTCCACGATCAGCAACTTGCCGGCGTGCTCGATGACCGTCATGTTACGGCCGATGTCGCCGAGTCCGCCGAGAGCAACAATGCGCACTCCCCCCTTGGCCAGTTTCGGCGGCGCGGACAGTTCGGGGTGCTGGTGACTCATAGGCTGCAGCCTAACC
>JBBSVB010000314.1:0-3440 GCA_038233875.1 Actinomycetales bacterium
AGCAGCCTGCCCGACGAGTCCGCCGAGGGAGCGACCGTCATGGTCTCCACCACCGACTTCCTATCGGCTGAATCCGGCGATGACCTCCTTCGCTACGCACGCTCAGCCGAGTCCGTCGTGATCCTGTCGCCTGCCGACAACCTCCAGGACGTCTTTGGCATCGACGTCGAAGCCAACTCCTTAAGCACGCCGACCGCTATGTCGCCGGAGTGCGACAGCACTCTGTGGGACCCGAGCGATCGGGTGACCGACGGCGACACGTTGCTGCAGGTGGGCGACACCATCGACCGCGACGACGCTTCTATATGTCTTCCGCCCTCTCCCGGGTTCAACGCGGGCGGCGCGCGCTCCGGCTACATCGTTGAGTTGGGCAGCAGTGGCGTAGATCAAAGTGGCGCGATTCAGAGTGGCAGTGCACCCACGATCCTGGCCGGCATAGCCTCATCCCTGACCAACGCCAATATCCTCGACGAAGCCAACGCCGCCACGGGGCTTCGACTACTGGGCAGCACCGACCGCCTGATCTGGGTCATCCCGAGCGTCGCAGACGCCGGCGACCTCCCCCCGACCGGCCTCTTCGACGTGCTACCGGCCCCCGTGGCGCCCTCCATCGCGCTGCTCCTCGTCGCGCTCGGAGTGTGGGCTTTGGTGCGCGGTCGACGACTGGGGCCGGTCACGCCCGAGCCGCTTCCGGCGATCATCCGGGCCATCGAAACCACCGCCAGCCGGGGTCGCCTCTACCGTGAGGCCAAAGATCGCCCGCGAGCACTGGCGTCATTGCAGTTGGCCGCCCGCCGGCGGCTAGCCTCACGTCTGGGCTTGGCCGCAGGGACCACCCCCGACCAGGTGGTGACGGCGGTCGCTGCGGCCACCGGACGGCATACCGATGAGATCAACCGACTCTTGGTCGACACCAGCGTCGACAACGACGACACCTTGGTGCAGATCGCCCGTGATCTGCGCTCGCTCGAAGAAGGGATCCCCAGCACATGAGCACATCCGAGAGCGACACCCACCCCGAGGCTGCCCGCGAATCCCTCAACCGCGTACGCGCCGAGGTCGGCAAGGCCGTCGTCGGTCAAGATGCCGCCGTCACCGGGCTCATCGTGGCGCTGCTCGCCCGCGGCCACATCCTGCTCGAGGGTGTCCCGGGAGTGGCCAAAACCCTCATGGTCCGCACCTTGGCGGCATCCCTGAACATTGAGACGTCGCGGGTTCAGTTCACCCCCGACCTGATGCCCGGAGACGTGACCGGTTCACTGGTCTACGACACCAAGACCAGCGACTTCGAGTTCCGCCCCGGCCCGGTGTTCACCAACTTGCTGCTGGCCGACGAGATCAACCGCACGCCCCCCAAGACACAGTCCGCGCTGCTCGAAGCGATGGAAGAACGCCAGGTCACCGTTGACGGCAAAGCCCGGCTGCTGGCCGACCCCTTCCTGGTGGCAGCCACCCAAAACCCCGTCGAGTATGAGGGCACGTATCCACTCCCCGAGGCCCAACTCGACCGGTTCTTGCTCAAGGTCGTCCTGCCTGTGCCGCCACGGACCGACGAAATCGAAGTGCTCAACCGCCACGCGAAAGGCTTCGACCCCCGCGACCTCGCCGGTGCCGGAGTCAGCGCGGTCGCCGGACCCAACGACTTAAGGGCCGGGTCTGCAGCAGTGCGCCAGGTCGAGGTCACACCGGCAGTTATGGGCTACATCGTCGACATTGCTCGCGCCACCCGCTCCTCCCCGTCTCTGCAGCTCGGGGTCAGTCCCCGAGGCGCGACCGCGCTGATGGCAACCTCGCGAGCGTGGGCATGGCTCAACGGACGCTCCTTCGTCACCCCCGACGATGTCAAGGCCCTCGCGCCGGGGACGCTGACGCACCGCCTGTCGATGCGCGCGGAGGCCGAACTCGAAGGTGTTTCCGTGCGCTCGGTCTTGGATAGTGCGCTGAACTCCGTGCCGGTCCCCCGGTAGGTTGCCGCGATGGTGATCCGCTGGCCGGCTGCAATCCTGGTGGCGCTCGGGATGGTGCCCGTTGCGATCTGGCCGACCTCCCATACCGTGCTGCTGTGGGTGCTGCTCGTCGTGGTGCTCATCGCCATCGACATTGCGCTCGCACCGTCCACAACGGCGCTCACCTTCGAGCGCGAGTCCGATGGGGCCAGCGCTGCAACGCAGGCGACAGGCCGGATCACGATGTCGGTCCGCCTCGGCGAGAGCACCACCACCTCTTTGCTCGTCGCCAACCCGACCCGGCGACGGGTCCGAGGGCATCTACGCGACGCCTGGTTCCCGTCAGCCGGTGCCACCGGCAACCGGCACGTCCTGGATCTTCCCAGCGGCGAGCGCCGCCGATTTGTCACGACCCTGCTCCCGACCCGACGCGGCGATCGGCCCGCCGACAAGGTCACGGTTCGCAGCCACGGGCCGCTGTATTTGGCTGCACGGCAAAGCTCGCGCCCCGTTCCGGGTGCGGTGCGAGCCTTGCCGCCGTTTCGGTCCCGCAAACACCTCCCCTCCCGCCTCGCTCGCCTGCGCCAACTCGATGGCCGCTCGGCCGTGCGCACCCGCGGTCATGGCACCGAATTCGACTCCTTGCGCGACTACGTCGATGGCGACGACGTGCGCAGCATCGATTGGCGGGCCACCGCCCGGCGTCAGTCCGTGGTCGTGCGCACCTGGCAGCCCGAGCGTGACCGGCGGGTCATCATCGTGCTCGACACCTCGCGCACCAGCGCCGCGAGAGTCGGCGACGAGCCTCGGTTGGATGCCGCGATGGACGCCTCGTTGCTGCTCGCTGCGCTGGCCTCCCGAGCAGGGGATCGCATCGATCTCATCGCCGGCGACCGGAGGATCCGTGGCCGGGTGCGCCCAGACCCCGCCAGCCCCGTCCTGCTCAACTCGATCGTCACCATGTTGGCCCCCATCGAGCCAGTGCTGGTCGAGGCCGACTGGTCGATGCTTGCCGGTGCCATCAACGGCACCAGCCGTCGGCGAGCACTAGTCGTGCTGTTGACCTCGCTCGACCCCGCCGCCCTCGAAGAGGGCTTGCTGCCGGTGATCGGCTCGCTGACCGCATACCACCAGGTCGTGCTGGCCTCCGTCGCTGACCCGGCATTGCAGGAGATGACCGACGACCTCGACTCACTGTCGGCGGTGTATGGCGCCGCCGCGGCCGAGCGCACATCATCACTGCGCCGTCGCACGGCTGCGGCGCTGGAGCGGCTTGGTGTGCAGGTGCTCGATGCCGACCCGGAGCGTTTGCCCGTGGTGCTGGCCGATCATTATCTCGCGTTGAAGGCTCGCGGACTGCTGTAAGTGCGGGTGCTGTAACTCAGGTGGCAGCGGGGGCCTGGGCTGACAGCATCGAATCCTCCACGTCCCCGGTGCGACCGCGCTGGACGGCCCAGCGTCCGAGGGTGAAGACGTAGACCAAGAAGAGCCCTA
>JBBSVB010000315.1:0-3427 GCA_038233875.1 Actinomycetales bacterium
GACGCGGCCTGAGTCGCGGTCAAACAAGCGCGCTTCACGTATCGCTCGCGCTTGCCACACGAGCTGACATCACGTTGTTGGATGAGCCCCACGCCGGGATGGATTCGCGTTCTCGGGGTGTACTCGCGAGCATCCTGGCGGAGGAGTTTTGCGCTCAGCCGCGCCAGATTCTCATCGCTACCCACTTTGTGGACGAGATTGCTCCGATGCTCGAACGGGTCCTCGTGCTCACCTCTGGATCGCTGATTGCCGACTCGACACCGGAGGACCTCGCTCGGCGATACAGACTCGTGGAAGGCGTGACGTATGGGCTGGGATTGTTGCCCACGGAGGCCGTCGTCGACGCCCAAACACTTGGCCATCGCGTAAGGGCAATCGTCGACACTCACCGGTTGGATGGTATGTCGCTCTCAACCAGCGACCTCGCAGTGTCCCAGTGCGGTCTCCAACGCATTTGCGAAGCCATCGCTTCGCAATCGATCAATTCACCTGCCACAACCCTCGACCAAAAGTGCCCATGAGCACCATCGAGGCCGCCTCCCCGAGTCCATCTGAGCGACTCGCTGATATGAGAAAGCGTAGGAGTGAAGAGTCCTTCGGAATGGTGTGGGCCATCGGTGGCCGGTGCTTGTGGCGTCTATGGGCGCCTTTAACTATCTACGCAGCGACCGGGGCGCTGTGTTGGATATGGCTATGGGTCAGCGGGGCACCGATCGGGACGTCCACGCAATTCCACACTGCAGCCTTAGTCCTGACGACTCCCCTCTGGGTCGCGTTACTGTGGCTCTGGGGTGCCCGTTTCGCACTGCCTATGGCTTACTCCCGCGGCCCAATTTCCCCTCTCACCTGGACACTCAGCGTCTTAGGTCCGCCTGTCTTAGTTGTCGTTTCTCAAGCCCTACATATGGTGGAACTACCCGCTGGCCCCCTGCGTGGGTGGAGTGTTTTAGCCATCAGCGACCTCGACCCCACTGTCGGCCTCTCCGCGAGTGACCTCGTCAACAACGCCAGCCTTATCTATTTCGCCATCCTCGCCTCACCGCTCCTTGTAGCTGTCAGTTTCGGTGCCCTGGTTTGGCTACCCAAAGGTGCTGCGAAAGAGTTTGGGTCCTTTGTCATGGGTCTCATCGTTGCGTTCGTGCCCTTCGTCTTTCGTGGCTCCGTAGAACCACCCGAAGGCGCCGACACGCATGAGGTCGTCCTGTTCGCACCCATAGCGCTATCGGGAACGTTCGGAGCGATCGCCGGATGGCGCATATTTCGTCAGATTCCTGCAAAACCGACTGGCCCATAGACCGCGGAGGAGCCATTATGCAGACACTTGTGAGGGCCAATGACAACTCAAAGGCACGTCGCGCTGGCCTGAGCCAATGGCATCAGCTCTGGGGCATGACCTCAGCAGTGGGAGGAAGGGCCCTATGGCGGCTGTGGATCCCAGTCGCTGCGTACGCACTTACGGGCGTCCTCTCCTGGATCTACCTCTGGGCAAGTGGCGCCGAACTCGGCTCCTATTCTGGCTGGCCAGGAGTCATCATCATCCTGTCGACCCCGCTCTGGGTGAGCCTGTTGTGGCTGTGGGGCGCTCGCTTTGCCCTATCTCTGGGCTACGCCAGAGGGACGATTTTTGCTTTCACCTGGGCCCTGACGACCTTGGGCCCCGTCGGTCTGGTCCTGTTCTCCTCGATTGCCCACATGTTGGAGTACCGGCTTGGCGCGCTCAGTGGCTTGAGGGTGTGGGCCATCACCGATGGCGACAAGATGGGAGCCGACCTGTCGCTCTTCAACGGCGTCGTCATCTACTTTGCGATGCTGGCTTCGCCCTTACTCATCGCGATCAGCCTCGGTGCGATCGCTTGGCTGCGCTACAGCGTTGCGGCCGCCATCAGCGTGACGTTGCTGGCCGGAGCCCTAGCGTTTGGCTTCTTGATCCTCTCGGGGATCGTGGACAACCAACCGCAGTTCCAAAACAACGTTGCCTTGAGCGCACCGCTACCTATCGAGATCGTGCTGGGGGCTTTTGTTGGTTGGCGGATGTTCCGCCGCACACCCGCTTAGGCGACGATATTTTTCACTGCGTTGCTCAGCACGCCAACGTCGCGCTGCTCGCCTGGCCCGTTCACAAGGGCCCAGATCACCGTCATTGCACTGTCGACCAGGAAGGTGCCTCGAACCGCCATACCGGCCTCTTCGAAGAACACACCGTAGCCGCTGGCGACATCGCCGTGCGGCCAAAAGTCGGAAAGTAGCGGGAATCGATACCCCTCGATCGAAGCCCACGATTTCAACGCCGGGGATGCGTCGCAGGAAATGCCGAAGACCTGCACATCGTCGTTTTCGAAGCGATCAATATTGAGCTGGATTTCCAGCAGTTCGCCGGTGCATATCCCCGAAAAGGCAAACGGGAAGAAGACCAGCAACGCTCGCTTGTCTTTGACCACGTCAGACAAGGTGTGGGCCGCGCCGTATTGGTCTCTTAAGGTGAAGTCGGGTGCTGGGTCCCCAGCAACAGGACTATTGGCGCCGAAGACGGGGTCGCTCACTTTCGGCCTACCAGACGCTGTGCGTGCCATTCCGGGCTCAGGGGGACGGCTCCGCTGGCGGTAAGACCCGAAGTGGTGCACGCCTCTTGCACGTCGTGCGCTTCGACGCGGTCGCTGCGTCCACGTCCTGGCGTGATCAGCACGATGAATCCGCCCTCCTCGAGCATCGTCAGTGCGTCAACCAACTCGTCGGTGAGATCACCTTCGCCGTCTCGCCACCACAACAGGACGGCGTCGACGACCCCGTCATATTCTTCGTCTTCAATGGGCGACTTCACTGCAGCCTCGACCGCTTGGCGAAAGTCCTCATCGACATCGCCGTCGTATCCAAATTCGATGACGATCTGTTCGGGCTTGAATCCCAGTTTGTCGACGGGTTCGACGACAGAACTGTGCTCGTTGCCTGCCACGTGCTTCATCCTCCTGCGTGCTGGCGAGTTAGTGCTCTTCGGTGTGCCTGTCGTGCGACGGATCACAGATGTGATGCTGCCCGCGTCGGCATATTGTGCGCCATTCTGCGCCACGGGATGTTGTTGCTTGTGGGTAAGGCTAACGGCATCGGTGATCGCAGCGTGGACCCTCACCCCCTCCCACAACGTCTATCTTCATCCACACCGGTACATACCCCGGCCTCCCCCGCGCCCCCATCCCGCGGTCGTGGCAGACTGAAGCCTCCCTGAATGGTCAGCAACTGAGAGGTCCTGCCTTGTCGAGCGACACCAAGAACGCCGGTCCCATTCTGAATGGCCTGCCCAGTCAGATCCCCGACTCGGACCCCGACGAAACCGCCGAGTGGATTGCTTCGCTCGATGGTGCCATCGAAGCGGGCGGCCGGGAGCGTGCGCGCTTCCTCATGCTCAAAATGCTCGAGCGGGCTCGCGGCAGCC
>JBBSVB010000316.1:0-3427 GCA_038233875.1 Actinomycetales bacterium
AGGACGATGTCACAGTCAAGGTCTATCTATCTCCATCTCGATGGAGCCGAGGGGTTTACGTAAGACCGCGCCGCGTGATGTGCATCTGCGCAGCGTCGACACCTGCGGCAGGTGTCGACTGCGGCACCAGCGTGAGGTGGCGCGGTGCCTGTGGCTGGTCATGAAAATCAGCAATGGCTACGCTCATGGCTACTCCTTGGCGTGGAGGGATGCTCGGAACTGTCGGATCAACCAAACACCCGTTCGATAGGACGTTTGTACACTTTATAGCACGCTCGTACGAAATCGGCGACACGCCGGTCGAACAGGTGTTTGGCTTGCTGTTGCGACGTCCGTACGATGTGTTCATGCGACTGAGTCCACCAGAGGGCACTGACAGACCCTCTGATCAGCGCAAACATCCAGAGGGGATGGCACACACATGGCAGAGGTTCACGACTTGTCCGGCCGCTTTGGCGGCACGGAGCTCAGCACGAGGCAGCAACGTGTGCTCGAGGTCATTCAAGATGCCGTCGATCAACGTGGGTATCCGCCCAGCTTGCGCGAGATTGGTGAGGCCGTAGGGCTGACGTCGCCCTCATCCGTGGCGCATCAACTCAAAATGTTGGAGCGGAAGGGGTATTTGCGTCGTGACCCTCACCGCCCCCGTGCCATTGAGGTTGTTCGTCCGCAGACTGGGGTAGGGGCAGAGTTGCAGCGCGGCTACCGCCGACACGACGAGCGATCCCCAGAGGCCAACACCGACGAGGGCATCCACCGGGTGGGCACCCCGACGGACCGCGAGGTGCCACACGACGAAACCGGTAGCGGTGACCAGCGCCCGGAGGCGTCATACGTCCCTGTGGTGGGGCGGATCGCAGCTGGCGGGCCGATTCTTGCCGAGCAAGCCATCGAGGACATCTTCCCGTTGCCGAAGCAGATCGTTGGCGACGGAGATCTGTTTTTGCTGAACGTCGTGGGTGACTCGATGATCGACGCCGCGATCTGCGATGGCGACTATGTCGTGGTGCGTCGACAACCGTCAGCCGACAATGGCGACATCGTCGCAGCCATGCTCGACAATGAGGCCACCGTGAAGACCTTCAAGCGCACAGCCAACAAGATTTGGTTGCTGCCCCACAACGACGACTACGACCCGATTGATGGCGACGCCGCAGTCATTCTCGGCAAGGTGACGGCGGTTCTGCGACGCCTGTAAGCCACCCCCGAGCCAGTGCCGTCCGCCGACTCCATCCCCCTCCGGCGGGCGGCACTGTCACGTCCACGGGCTTGCTCGACCTCGCTATCATGCCGCCCCGAGAGCGTCGGCCAATCCCGGCAGCACATCCCCCAGGAGCGCATCGAGTCGGATCGTCGTTTCTTGGTCACCGCGGGTGGGTCCCCGGGTGATGACTGCCACCGGAAGGCCCAGCGATGCGGCGCGACGCACGAATCGATAGCCGCTCATGACCTGCAGTGACGATCCCAACACCAGCAGCGCCCGGGAGCGTTCGACCAGCGCAAAGGATTCGTCCACCAGCGGCCGGGCGACAGCACCGCCGAAGAAGACCACGTCAGGCTTCAAACGGTCGTGCCCGCACGCCGGGCAGATGGCGAGCGTGAACTCGGCGACCTCTTCAGCGCTCAGCAGCACGTCGCCATCGGGTCTGATTTCGCTTAATGCTCGGGGATCGGCAAACGACGGGTTTGCGGTCTGCAACCACCGATGCACATCGTCGCGCGGGTAGGAACGATTGCAGTCCAAACACACCACTTGCGCTAGGTTGCCGTGCAGTTCGATGACGTCACTCGCCCCCGCCGCCTGGTGCAGTCCGTCCACGTTTTGGGTGATGAGCCCACTAAGCGCGCTGGCATGCTGCAGGGCTGTCACCGCATGGTGAGAAGCATTCGGTCCCGCTGAGGCAAAGCGCTTCCACCCGGCATACGCCCTCGCCCAATAGCGCTGCCGCCCCGCGGCGTCGGCCAAGAACTCTGAATACTGCATCGGCTGCACCCGCCGTTGTCCGTCGGGGCCCCGGTAGTCCGGGATGCCACTTGCGGTGGATATGCCTGCCCCCGTCAGGACCGCAACGTCACCATCGACGAGGAGTTCTACGATCTGGTCGAATGCCTGCGGGTCAACGGGCGCGGGCGGTGGCAGCGTCGTCGAGTCCAGCACCTCGTCAGCGTAATGCGCCGTCGATGAGGTCGACATCGTCGGTGGTGTTCCAGAGGTGGAAGGCGATGCGGACGGCCTGCGCGCGGGAGGCAATAGTGATCCCTGCGGCAGCGCAGGCCCGCGCCTTTGCGCCGTCTAGGTCCGGCATCGACACCACGGGCGTGACTCCAGGGTCCAGCCCAAGCCGAGACCGGAATTCGTTGGCGAGTCCGATGCCGTGCGCGCCCAGGGTTGCGATGGGGGCCTGAGTGAAGAGAGGACCAGCAGCGGCGGCGCCCACCCAGCTCAACCAGCTCGGCGACACGTCGAAACGACGCGCGTCGCGGGCTAAGGTCATCCCCGGCCCGTACACCGAATCCCACACCGACTCCCCCGCATACCAGCCGGCATTGACCGGCGTAAGTCTGGCGATTTCGGCATTGCTGGCAGTGAAGTATGCCGTGCCGCGTGGCTGACACAACCATTTGTATGCCGCACAGATGGTGAGGTCGAAACGTGCCGCGTCAACCACATACCAGCCAGCCGCTTGCGTCAGGTCGCAGAAAGTGCGCGCCCCCGCTCGCGCGGCCGCCTCGAGGACGGCATCCACGTCCACCAGTGCGCCGTTCCTACTCTGGGCCAGGGAGAACACCACCATGTCCGTGCGCTCAGTCACGGCACCCGCAAGTTCTTCCAACGGCACGAGGTCGACGCGGATTCCCCGGTCGCGCTGTTCTTGCACCATGAAGGGGAACAGCATCGATGTGAAGTCGTCAGTGATCGCGAGGACGTGGGCACCATGGGGCAGCGAGGCCGCCACCACGCCGGCAAACACCGACGCGGCGGGGCCGACCGCCACGTTGGCCACACCGAGGCCGACAAGAACGGCGTAGGAAGCGCGCGCCGAGGCCACAGCTTCGTCGTAGGCCACCGGGGAGGCCGTGCCCGACTGCCATTGTGCGAGCCCGTCGCGCATCGCCTCCACCACAGCAATCGTGGGCAAACCCATGGTCGAAGCGTTCAGATATCCGCTAACCGGCGCAAAAGCGGTCGAGAAGTCAGGGACGGTCGGCACTAGCTGAAGAGCCCACCCACGCCGCTACCGCCAGACTGCTGGCCTCCTCCTGAGGAGACGCCCTCAGAGGGCTGAATCACGACATACCCCCGGCCACTGAAAGCCATCTGCAGCAGCTCGCCGGTCCCGCCGCGCACCATCGACCCGAGACCGCCGCTGTCCACCTTGATGTCCATATGGACACCCGCGGTCCACATCACGACCGCCTGGGCGTC
>JBBSVB010000317.1:0-3364 GCA_038233875.1 Actinomycetales bacterium
AATCCGCTCGCCCCATGCCTCGACGGGCTCGCCCATCGACACCCAGATGTCGGTGTGCACGAAGTCGACTCCAGCAACCGCCTCTCGAGGGTCATCGGTGATCGTGATCCGTGCGCCGGTGTCTTCGGCGATGGCTTGGCACTGCTCGATGAGGTCGGTGGTCGGCTGCAACTGCGGCGTCGTGGGGGCTGCGATGCGCACGTCCATTCCGAGTTTGGCACCGATGAGTAGGAGCGAGTTGCCGGTGTTGTTGCGGGCGTCGCCGAGGTAGGCGTAGGCGACATCGGAGAGGGGCTTCTCGGTGTGCTCGGTCATGGTGAGCACGTCGGCCAGCATTTGGGTGGGGTGCCAGTCGTCGGTGAGGCCGTTGTAGACCGGCACGCCTGCATGCGAGGAGAGAGTGGTGACGAGTTCTTGGGAGGAGCCGCGGTACTGGATCGCGTCGTACATCCGGCCTAGCACCCGCGCGGTGTCGGCGATCGACTCCTTGTGCCCGATCTGGGTCGAAACCGGGTCGAGGTATGTCGTGCTGGCACCCTGGTCGGCGGCTGCCACCTCAAACGCGCACCGGGTGCGGGTAGAAGTCTTCTCGAAGATCAGCGCGATCGACTTGTTGGTGAGGAGGGGCTGTTCGGTGCCGGCGTATTTGGCTCGCTTGAGCTCCCGGGCTAGGTCCACGAGGTAGTGGATTTCGGCGGGGGTGTGGTGCTGCAGCGAAAGCAAGCTCCGACCACGCAAGTTCACCGGCATGTCATTCACTCCTGAAGGGATTGGACGAAGCGCTGATCCTAGTGGGCTCGTGCTACCGGGAGGTGCGTTTGCTCCAGGTCTCGTGATCAGCCCACGTGTTGATGTCGCCGATGTGCTCCTGGGAGGCGCTGATCTGTTCGACAGTCAAGTCGCGGACGAGACGTTTTACGGGCAAGTTGTGGCCGGTGCCGAGGCCCTCGCAGGCGGAGCGCAACGACTGCGTTCGGTATGCTGCCAAGAGCCATTTCTCTTGCCCGCGGCTGTCGCGAGGGCACAGCCCGTCCACCTTGGATTCTGTGTGTGCTGCTGCCTCGATAAGCCCGGGTAGCACCTGCGCCACTCCCGGTTGATCCACCGCGATCACCAAGACCCACTCAGCCGATGAAGGATGCGCCGCCGATGAGGGTGTAACCAGAGATGGTGCCGCTAGAGATGCGAGGCCAGCGATGATGCCAGCTGCCGGACCACCCCCCGTTGGCTGTTCTTCGGTCCAGATCACCTCGCGCTCCGTGGGTCGCTCGGGCCCCACCACTACGGTGTTGTGTGCTGCACTCGTCGCCTCGATCGCAGTGTCCATCAGTGAGACCCCGCCCACTTCGAGCATGGCCTTATCAACTCCCCCCAGCCTTGTGCCCTCACCCCCAGTCAGGACGATTGCGTCATACCCGAGCGTGCGTGATGTCTTGGCTTCTGGCACCCGCACACCGTATCGAAACCCCCTCAACACCCGTCCCGGCCGCTCACCGCGCCCAACTCACTCGGTACATGACAGGAGCGAGCGGCATACTCGCGCGCCGAACACTCAAACAGGCAAACGTGCGGAGCGCGCTTCGCCCACCTGCGGTTTTGTGTCGCGCGGCACGTGTTTGCCTGTTTGGCTGCCCGCTAGCAATCCAGACCCGGCCCTATGACCCAATCCGCCCACGCTCGGGTGCCCCGAGGCCCGGCCCGGTAAAGGCAGGTCGTGAGGTCATGCGGCGCTCAGCGAGCCGGATGTGCGGTTGGCCCTGGCCAGTCGGCTTGTGGTGGGCACGACACTCAGCACCGAGATGACCAGGACGGCCAGGCTGAGCAATCCGTAGGTCCCCAGGTCCATCGAGATGGTGAGTCCCCCGCGCAAGCCGTAACCGACCCCAATCACAGCTGGAAGGACCGCGAGAGTGCCGATTGCCCAGGCTGCGGCACCGATGATCAGTGACTCGACCGTGCCCATGGTGACGATCTGGCGTCGGGTGGCACCGATCAACTGGAGTAGGGCCAGCTCGCCGCGACGTCCCAGACGTCGAGTCGTTCCAGCAGTTCGATGTATAGGTGTGCCAGCGCCGCACTCGAGTCGAGGTGCTCAACGCGAGAAGTGCCATCGAACCCTGGGTCGGTGTGATGACACGGAAGCGGGTGCGTGCAGCGAGCAAGTCGCCGAAGCCGGCGACCGAGCCGGCTCCGCCGCGCAGCAGAAACGGTTGGCTGCGGTCACGGTCGCAGACCCGCACTCTGGTTCCGTCGTCCAGGTGCTGCCCGGTGACGTTCTGTGCCCATCGCAAGTCAGCGGGGAAGGTCGTTGGGGTCATATTTCGATGGTGCACCCGCGCCCGACCACGCGAAAGAGGTGCGTTCATCGTGGGAGCGGCGGTACCCCCCCAAGCCGCAACCTGCGGCGAGGCACTCTCAGCTCGAGGGAACCAGCGCCCGTTGGACGACCAGACGCAAGGCGGCGCGGCGCCGCTCGTGGTCGGCGCTGTCCTGCAGAGCTGACGCGGTGTAGGTGCCGCTGACCGGTGACCACGTCCCGGCCAGGGCGATCACGAGGGCGTAGACCTCCTCGGGGCGTAGGTCACGGATGATTCTGCCCTCGTGCTGGGCTCGAGCGATCGCGTCGTATTTGGGCTGGACGAGATCCTGGTGGCCATCCAGGAGCGCACCGGTGGGCACCCGCTCCAAGCGGTTCCAACTTGACAGGCGGACCAACTCTGGCGCTGTCAGGTAGGAGTCGTAAAGCCCGACGGCAAACCCTGGCAGGTCCTCGGCCACGAAGGGCACGGTGTCGACGATGCGATGCAGTTGTTCGTCGAAAACGGCATCGAACAGGGCGTCTTTGGTGCCGAACCACCCATACATCTGCGCCTTATTCACACCAGAGGACGCCGCTATGCGGTCCACCCTGGCGCCTGCGATGCCGTACTGGGCAAACTCCGCCGTCGCGGCCGCCAGCAGGCGGCGCCTGCTCGCTTCGCCGTCTCTGACCATGCAGTTAGAGTACCAACTAACTAATTAGTTTGTTACGATTCGATGCATGACACTCATCTCCAGCAGCTTCAACAGCACCACTACTGCCCTCGAGGTGGTAGAAGGTGTCGATCTGACCGGTCGCAGCGCTTTGGTCACAGGCGCCTCGTCCGGGATCGGCATCGAGACCGCGCGAGCCCTCGCCCACGCCGGCGCCACGGTGACTCTGGCGGTACGTGACGTTAGTGCCGGTGAGCGGGTCGCCGCGGACATCGCGAGCACGAGCGGACGCTCGGACACCGACGTAGTTCGCCTCGATCTGGCCGACTTGGACAGTGTCGACGCGGCCGCCGCCAACTGGAGGGGCCCGTTGCACATCCTGGTCAACAAC
>JBBSVB010000318.1:0-3358 GCA_038233875.1 Actinomycetales bacterium
CCTCCCGTGCTCGACTGGGGCGGGGTGGCCGGCGCGCTCGGCTGCCCAGCGTGACGCGCCGGCCGGTGCCCAACCTGTGTGGGCGTTCCGGTCTCGTACCGCGACGGGCCGACCGGAAGGCTGACCCGCCGCTCACCTCACGTCCCCGCTCACGCCAGAGCCCCAGGCCGGCGTCGGAGACTGCCACGGCGGGGGGTCGTGTGTGGTCGCGAGAGGGGTGAGCGTGGGGTGGCGACGGGACGGTGGGGGAATGGCAAACGCCCGGCCAGGGGGACCGGGCGCCGCGTGTGAGTGGGGGCAGAGTTCGACCCCTGCCGTGTCACAGCGCCCATCATTGCATAGGGCCGGATGGGGCGCAATAGCCGCTCACCTCAGGACGCGTCCCGGCGCTGCTCACGGTCGATGAGCGCGGCGAACACCTGAGCCCGGTCGAACACCGACTCGCCCTCAGGGCTGGTCCCGCATGCGACGATCAGGCCGCGGCGCTTCCACTGCCTGATCACGGCCGGCTGGTACAGCACACCGAACGATTCGTGGATGGCGTCGACGAGCTGGCGTGCGGTGAGTGGTTTCACCCCGGCCTTCATGATGTGCCGCCACCCGTCGATCGTGTCGGTGATGCCGCATCGGCATTCGATGTCACGGTCTCGCTTCGGGCGCCACGCTGACCATGCCGGGTAAGTCTCCGGGTCCGTTGTCGGGTGTGGCACACGCCACCACTCGGGCGCCTTCACGCGGACCCTGCGCCCGCAGGCGGGGCAGTCGCCGATGGTGATGCGGTCACCTTTCGGCGGGTGCGCGATGCGCCGGCACGCCTCGGCGAGGTGCTCGACCTCCTCGGTGAACGACTGCCCGTAGTCGTGGCCGCCGTCCTGCCAGGTCGCGAGGCGTGCGGCTTCCCGCTCGAGGAGGCGGGCCATGGCTGGCACGTCGGAGCAGTCGACGCTGTCGGGGATCACGACGGGTGTCCACCCTGAGTGCGCCGGGTCTGTCGTCGGCACGGGCCGCTGCTCCAGGTGCTCGAGGATGCTGGGCCACTCGTCGTCGGCGGCGTGCACCCAGAACGCGAGGATGCGGGCGGCGTCGTGCCGCGGGTCCAGTGGCTGGTCCTGGTCGGCCTCGTCCTCGGTGGCGTACCTCGGGCCCGTGCTGCTCGAGGACACGGAGGTGGTGCGGATCGGGTCGAGGACGCGCGCCCAGTCGCGGCCGATCTGGTGGAGCGCCATGGCTGCGCGCACGGTCAGGGTCAGGTCGGTGTCAGGCTGGGTCACTTCGGCCCCCCGGTGAGTGCGTAGTAGATCGCTTGCACTGTGGCGACATCGCCGCCCGCAGTGTGGTCCGGCTGGGGGATGTCGTGGCCGCGGTCGACCATTGCGTCACGGGTGCCCATGAGGGACCGCGGATAGGCCCAACCGAACCTACCCGCCGTGTATGCCTCGATGTCGAGAAGTCGGTGGTGCCACGGAGCAATCCCCCACCGCGCCCTGAGGAAGGCCGCGTCGAATGCCGGGTTGGCACCGACGATGGTGGCACCTTCGAGGATCGCTCGGCAGTCCATCTCATGGCCCATGCCGCACGGGCCTGCGTTGGCTCGCCGCTCGTAGTCGTTCATGAGGAGGGCGTCCGGGGCTGCGTTGCGGAGTGAATGCGAAACAATGCCGTGTCGGATTGGGCCGTCGTCTATGGCGTAGGCGAGTTCCCATATTTCGTGCCGATCGGGGTCTAGGCCGGTGGTTTCACAATCGAGGAATACGAGGCTCACTTCGGGGTCTCCTTCGGTGCGGCCTTGAGGGTGGCCCCAGCTACAGCGAGCGTGATGTCTAGTTCCTGGCAGATGACGCGGGCGGCGGCGGCGCCCGTTTTGTCACCCATTTGGTCGAGCATGGGGGCCACGTCGTCGCGCCAGCAGTCTCGGGCAAACTCAACCATCTTCCTGAGTGCGTCGGCTTCGGCGAGTTGTCGTTCGAGGTTGCGCACCGTGGCCAACGCCGCGTCGAGTTGCTTGCGGTGTCGCTGGTCCCGGGCCCACACCTCGTTGAAGGTCCGCTCCCAGTCGGCCAGCCTGCCATGCAGCGACAGGATCTCGGCCCGCAGGTCGGCGGTCGCGGCCTCCACCTCCGCATCAGCCAACGCCATCACAGCGCGAGTGGCGGCTTGGACCACGGGAGTCTCGAAGACTCCAACGCCCTGCTGCTGCGTGGCCTCGTCGATCGACTCGGCCCACTTCGCCTGCCGGTCGGCGCCACCCGCGACCGGGGCAGGGGACGTGACCGGCTCGTCGTCGTCGTAGCGGCCTTCTGGCCCGAGGCCGTAGCCGTGGTCTTGGCCCCATTGTCGCCACGCTTCGAGCCGTGCTTCGGCTTGGTTGACTCTCGTGGTGAGGGCGCGCCTGACTGTGGGAGCGGGGTCCTGCGTGGGCTGCTGGTTGGTGGTGTCCGGCGCATCGGGTGCGGCTGCGAGCCGGAACCATCCGTCGACCTGGGTGACGTAGCCGTGGCGCAGGAGGTCGTCGACGAGGTTGGTGCAGGTCTTCGGTGAGAGCTTGGTCCCGGCGTGCCGGGCGACGAACTCGAGGTCGTCTCGGTCGGCGGTGGGGTCTCCGGTGAGTAGGGCTTGGATGGCTTGCCAGGCTGGGGCGATGCGTTTGCCGAGGGTGGGGTTCCAGTCGGTCATGGTGTTGTCCTTTCGGTGGTGGTGGTTGGGGGTCTGGGGAATCAGTGGTTGGCACCGGTCGCACTGGTTCCGGTTCCCGGAGGGGAGGGAACCGGGAACCAGTGCTGCGACTGGCCTCAAAAGGCCTCGGTTAGGAACCAGTGGGGCCTCGGTCGTTTGGGGTGTGGATAAGTTGTGCATTACTCGTCCTTGAAGGCGGTGACGAGGCGGTGCATGGTGGCACCTCGGGGCCCGTTTTCGGTGATGACGTGGCCTTCTCTGACGAGCGCGAACACGGCTTCGGCTTTCGATTCGTCGTTGCCCTTGACGCCCTTCTTGATGGCGTTGAGGGACTGTGGGCCGGCGTTGACGAGGAGGAAGTCTGAGACGCGTTGCATGAGGGTGGTGGGCCGGAACTGGCCGTCTTCGTCGTGGGACTGTTCGGGGGTGTCGACCCACCCGTAGAGGGTCCCTGTGCGGTCTGTGGCGTCGAGGTGGATGTCTGCTGCGGTGATGCCGTTGGGGCCGACGTCGCCGTGTTTGTCTTTGTCAACGACGAGCTTGGCGTGACCGTGGACGCCTTTCCCGAAGGATCGGATGGTGAGCATCTTGTAGGCGACGCCGGTGATGCCTGCGAGCTTGTGTTGGCCGCCGATGGCGTACCGGCCGCGGTTGTCGGCGTTCTTGACGACGTGGTCGATCTGGA
>JBBSVB010000319.1:0-3336 GCA_038233875.1 Actinomycetales bacterium
AGCGGGAGGCCCAACGAGATCGAAAGAATGACGGCAAAACCACCGGTGGTCGCCGCCGTAGCCACCGCCAAACCGGCGCCTCGACCCCCGCGGGTGAGCCAGTCGGCGGGGGATGTCATCATTACAGTGTGCCTTGTTTACCTTGGCTTACCCTGATGCCCCCCTGGTAGACACTAAAAATTCGGTCACTTAAATGCGACAGATCGTCGTACATACCATGCAGCAGAACGACATCCGCGATTTTTCCTGGCTCGAGCGTGCCGTAGTCCGTGTCGAGGCCAAACAGCGCTGCGGCCGACGATGTCGTGGCCACCCAGGCATCCAACGGGGTCATCCCGAGTGCGGCCATCAACCCCAACTCATCGAGGTTCGCGCCGTGGGCACCCACCCCGGCATCGGTGCCCATCGCGACCTTCACCCCGGCGGCGAACGCCCGGCGCATCGAGTCGTCATGTGCTTCGGTCACCATCCGCGCCTTGGCGATCACGGCATCGGCCAGCGGCTCCCCGGCGTCGGCAGCGGCGATAACCGCACGGGGGGCCGACAGCGTCGGAACCAGCCACGTCTCATGCTCGAGCATCATCTCGATGGCTTCGTCGTCGAGATAGATCCCGTGCTCAATCGACCGTATGCCGTTGCGCACCGCCACCTTGATGCCGTCCGCGGCCTGCGCGTGGGCCATGACAAACAGCCCCGCTGCACTGGCCTCGGTCACCAGCGTCTCGATCTCAATGTCTCTAAAGTGCCCACGCCGGGGGTCGCTGCGAGCCGACATGACGCCTCCACTGGTGGCGACCTTGATCACGTCGGCCCCAGCTCGGATCAGCTCACGGACCGCCTTGCGCATCTCATCCGGCCCATCGACCACACCGTTCGGCCGCCCCGGGTGCACCCCGAAGAGCGGCACGTCGACGCCACACGCCTGCACCCCATCACCGTGGCCTCCGGTCTGCGACAGCATCGTCAACGCCACCTGCATCTGCGGGCCGCGGATCAGCCCCTCGCGCACGGCTTGGGCCACGCCAAGGTCGGCACCGCCGGCGTCCCGCACCCACGTCACCCCAGTGTCGATCGTCGCCGCCAAATGGTGCACCGCCTGGTAGTAGGGGTACGAGAACGGCGTCTGCAGCATCCGAAGCACGTTGATCTGCTCGAACAACACGTGGACGTGCGAATCAAAGAGGCCCGGCAGCACCGTCATACCCGAGCAGTCGATCACCTCATCTGCTTCGACGCCCAAGCTCGCCCCGACCTCGACCACGCGGCCATCTCGCACCCACACATCGGCAACGGCGGGGGTCGCCCCCGTGCCGTCGAGCACCGTGCCACCAGCAAAAAGAATGTCGCTCATACCCTCACGCTAGCGACGAACGGGCGGCCCGTAGTCTGAACCGATGGCCACGCTGCCGCTTTTCCCCCTCGGCACGGCCCTTATGCCCGGTGCTCTGTTGCCGCTGCAGATCTTCGAGCCGCGATACGTCGCACTGCTGCAAAACCTGATCAGCACCCAAGAGGAACAGCCGCCAGTCTTCGGCGTGGTGGCCATCCGCAAAGGGTTCGAGGTCGGCGAGCACGGTGCCCGCGCGCTGCACCCGATCGGCTGCTCAGCGCAGATCCGACAGGCAACCAGCCTGGGGGAGGACCGTTTCCTGATCATCGCCGAGGGCCGCACACGCTTTGAGTTGGGCGACATCGAGAACGACAGCACCACGCCGTATGCCGTGGCGCACGTCAACTGGCTGCTTGACGAAGATGGCGACGCGGACGAGGTCGGCACCTTGGCCGCGATGCTGCGCCGAGACGTGGCGGCCTACCGAGCGAGCCTGGGCGAAGAAGCGCTGGAGGCACCCGACGGAGATCGCGAATTGTCGTATTGGCTTCCCCAAGCCCTCGACCTGGACCTCAGCGACCGACAACAGATGTTGGCCAGCAACAGCACCGAGACCCGGTTGCGTCTGAGCCGTCAGATCGTGCGGCGCGAGCGCACCCTGACCGCGTCGCTGGGCACGATCGGTCACTCACTCGGTGGCCCCATGAGTCCGAACTAGGAACCGAGCAGGTCAAGCACCGCACGTTCTAAAGCAGCCTGCCGGTCGTCATATGTCGCGAAGTCTTCCTCAGGTCCAACAGAGATGGTGCGGCCCTGCTCATAGGCCTCGATCACCCGCGGGTCGACGTATGACGATCGCGCCAGCGTCGGGGTGTTGCCCAAGAACGACGACACCTCCTTCATCGCGCCACTGACCGCGCGTTTGCGCGAGGACCCGGTCTCACCGTGCTCGGATGTCTGGGACAAAGCGGCGCTGGCCAGCACCGTGGCGTGCCAGGTGCGGAAGTCTTTAGCGCTGCCCTCGACCCCGGTGCCATCGCGCAAGTAGTCGTTGACCAGCGCAGGCATCACCCCATGCCACGACCGGGAGACCTTGTAGGCCAGCAGCCGGGGATCGTCCGCCCGACGTCGCCGCATGACGGCGACGGCCTCGATCACCGACGGGTCATCGATGGTGATCCGGTGGGACACCCCGGACTTACCGACGAAAGAAAAGACCAACTCGTCGTGAGAGCGGCGCACGTGTCGGCGTTCCAAGGTCGTCAGGCCAAAACTGCCGTGGGTATCGGCGTAGATGTCGTTGCCGATCCGGAAATACCCCAGGTCGATGAGTCGGATCGCGGCCGCACAGGCTCGCTCCATCGGCATACCGTCCTGGCCCAGGTCGTTCAAAATCACCGCCCGTGCCGTGGTCAGGGCATGTCCAAACGTCAGCATCCGGTCGAACTTCTCCGCGTCCTGTCGCACGCGCCAATCCGGGTGATAAAGGTATTGCCGCCGACCGGCGTCATCAGTGCCAACCGCCTGCAGATGGCCGTTCGGGTAGGGGGTGATCCACACGTCCTGCCACGCCGGGGGGATGACGAGATCCTTGATCCGTTGGGTCATCTCGGAAGGCAACCGTTGGCCGTGCTCATCGAGGTACGAGAAGCCGGTGCCCGCGCCCCGCCGGGTCCACCCGGGGCTATCGGGGGACGTCTTGCGCAGCCTGACCATGGGATGACGCTAGACCCACGACCGAGGACGCGCCCGGTGGGGGCTGGCGCAACCGCATACCAAAGTAGGGTTTGGAAACGTTGTTTCGTATTCCGACTACGAGCAGGAGGTGCTCAATGCTCAGTTCAAGGAGGTTGTCCAGATTTCGAGATAAATATTCACCAAAGTTCACGGGTCTCCAAGCGTCAGTACACCTGCTCCATCCATCACAGGCTTGATCGTGTGGTTACCCGGCAGGGCCACGACCCTGCATCCTCAGGACCTTGAAGGGTCAACTAAGCACGGCTGAC
>JBBSVB010000320.1:0-3324 GCA_038233875.1 Actinomycetales bacterium
AGCCGCTCCTGCACACGATGTACGTCGACAAGAAGTTGGACGGCGTGAAGGCGGTGCAGACGCTGTCACGGCTCAACCGTAAGCACCCCGGCAAGGACAGCACGTTCGTGCTCGACTTCGTCAACACCGCCGAGGACATGGCCGAGGCCTTCGCGCCCTACTTCGAGCGGACCTGGTCCCAGCCCACCGACCCGAACATCCTGTCCAACCTGAAGACCCGACTCCTGGGCTCTGGCGTCCTCGATGACGACGAGGTCGATGACCTGGTCGCCGCGTTCCTCGCCAACACGGCGGGCACCAACGAGGCCCTGTACGCGCAGACCGACCCGGCAGTCGGCCGCTGGCTCGCCCTCGACGAAGACGAGCAGGAGCAGTTCCGCACGGCCCTGCGCGACTACATCCGCCTCTACGCCTTCCTGGCCCATGTGGTCCCGTTCAAGTCGACCGACATGGAGCGGCTCTACCTCTACGGGAAGATCCTGGCCGCGCGGCTGCCGCGCGCCGAAGGAGACGACGTCCCCGACCTGACCGACGCAGCCGTGCTGACCCACCTCCGGCTGGAGGGGGGCGAGATCACCAGCGCATCCCTCAGCACGGTCACCGACGAGGACTCCGAGACAACCGGCCACACCGGCGAAGGTCGCGGGAAGCAGACCGAGTCACCCACCGACCGTCTGTCGTCGATCATTCAGGTTCTGAACGAGCGGTTCGGGATGAACCTGGATGAGGCCGACCAGTTGTTCTTCGAGCAGATCGAGGCCGAGGTCAAGGACAACGAGCGCGCTAGGGACATCGCGAGCAACAACGACCAGACCCAGTTCATGACCGTGTTCGACGACATCCTCGAAGGTGTCATCATCGACCGGCAGACCGCCAACGACGCCCTCCTCACCGCGTTCCTCGACAAGCCCGACTTCCGCGAAGCCCTCACGCGGATGATGGGTGAAGCGGTCTACAAGGCGGTTCGGGAATCAGGGGACGCGGCATGACCACCGGGGGACTGACGATCCGAGAGCGCGTCAATGCCTGATCCCGATGACGATGAGGGCGTCGAAGTGACGAGTAGGCTCACGGTCGCCAGCACCAGCAACTCGGCCGAGTTCGATTCCGGTCTACACGACTTCTCCGAGCACATCGCGCGCGTCCTTAGCAAGATCGCGACGAATGCAGGCATGTCTGACACGCAAGTCGAACTCGTATGGGCGTCGGGGGAATCGTTCGTCGCTGCGGTCCAAGAGGCTCTGCTGGAGTCTGACGGCGACGCGCGTCCTTTCGACGCAGAACGTCTAGGCGGTCAGGTGCAGGCTAAGAACATCCCGCTGGCCACCGACGGCTCACTCGTCCGAATCGTGCTCGACTCCACCTACGCGTCAACGGGGAACCCCCTGACACTGTTCGTTGTGGCCCATGAGTTGGTTCACCCCGTCCTGAACCGCTTGGCCCACCAGAGCGGTGCCCTTGCGGACGTCGAGTTCCCTTCTCTGACGCCCGCTGAACAGGCGAGGTCGATTGCTCGCGGAGCAGCCGACGAGTACCGCGCGGACCGGGTCGCAGCCGCGCTGTTGGAGTCGACGTGCACGGTCACTAGTGCCGGTGGCGAACCGACGCCCCTAGACATAAACGACGTGTTAGGGGACACGTACTGCTTGCAGTTTGCGGAGGTGTTGGATTCGCATGTTTGGCCCGGTTGGCCCAACGCTGTGACCGCGTACCGGGATCACCGACTCTCACTGGATGGTCTCCTCCGCCGGATAGTCGAAGACACGGATCAAACGATGACGTTGCTGGGGCACGCTCAGGCGACGACCGACGAAGGCGGTACGGATCCGTTGGTCGACAGCGGTAGTCATCGAGGTGTGAGCCTCTACATTGCTGACGCGTGGAACTCCATCATGGATGCCGTTCACGCATGGCCGATCATCCCCCGTGCCAGCGAGGCCGCCCAGGCCTTCGAGGGGATCAGTGAAGCGGGCGAGGCAGCCATCCTCGACATGTGGGCGAAACTTGGCCTCACCTTCGAGATCTATCCAGATCGGTCCTACTACGCGCACGTCACCGATCCTCAGCAGTAGACGCACCAGATCACCCACAATTGCAATCCACAACGAGACGGAGCGAGAGCGTCCCATGACTGGCCCTGCGAACGACGAGAGCGCCGAGTTCATCGAGCACGCCCGTTGGCTGCTGGAGTGGCACAACAGGCGTGGCGAGGCGTTTACGACGAGGGCGGTCGCCCTACTCGGCTTCAACGGGGTCATCCTGGCGCTCTTGCTCCAAGGAGCGGGTCTCGACGGCATCGTCGCGACTAACTGGACCTGGACGTGGCTCGTATCGTCGGTCGTTGCGCTCCTGATCGCGGCCATCCTGTCGCTCCTCACGATCCTTCCGACCGAGATGAGGATGCCTGGCATTCCGCAACTGAGGCATTGGTGGAAGGACCACGCGGAAGAGCCCCACGCTGGATACGCCGGACCCCAGATCGCGGAGAGCCTGTTGTACAGCAAGGACCTCAGCGGACGGTCGCCAATCTCGGATGCTAAGGCTGAAGCAGACCAGAGGGCGAAGCGCTTCAAGGCAGCCATCACAGTGATGCTTGTCGGCTTCGGCCTGTTGTCGCTTCTCCTGTTCAACGTCATGAGTCACGCGTGGGGGAGGTGAACATGAGCGAGCAGAACCCCCAGCAGGATCCGAAGCCGGAACCTCTGAAGTTCGACACACCCGTCTTCGACATCATCGAGAAGAGCGCGGACAAGGATATGGAGACCCGGGACCAGGAGCCCGGCGAGTCCAAGTAGCCACCGAAGGTGGAGCGCCCAGCGCCGCCCGCCGCACTGATGCAGCGGTTCATGAACGAACGAGGCGGCCCGGGATCATCCCGGGCCGCCTCGTCGTTACCCCTTGCCCAGGGTGCCTCCAGCCTTGGTCTTCGCCGATTTCGACGAGCCATTGGCTGCGAGGGTCTTGCCCGCCTTCGACAACGCGGCCTTGCTTGGCTTGCTGCTCTTCGCCATGTTCGTTCACCTCCCTTCGCCAGCAATGCTGGCAGGAGGCACCGACACTGGACTGACGCCCGGTAGACCAGCGGCTGGAACCGTTATGTCAAGTTAGCGAGCCATTCCCTTTAGCGATCTTTAGTTTTGGTGGTGACCGTGTGAGCAGCGGCCACTTGTGCTTGAGCGTCGGCTTCTGACATCTCGGAGGTGGCGTCTCCACCCGAGGAAGGGTCCTCCGATGAGCAAGCAACGAACGTGGCTACGGTCAGCGCTAGGGCTGCGGCAGGGTCAAAAGGCTCGTCAAAGGGTGCGCCCCGGCTGACCGAGCCCA
>JBBSVB010000321.1:0-3321 GCA_038233875.1 Actinomycetales bacterium
AGCGCCGATCCCAGATGTTCGGGCTTGATCAAAGCGAAAACCGCGTAGGCGGCAGTGGATGCGGAGAGGATTCGACTCAAAGGAAATGACATACCAAAACCTACGACCCCAACCCCTGACTTCGCTCGTTGGGGTCGCCCCCACGTATCGCCATCACTGGCTGACTTCGTGATCGTTAGGCTGCATCAATGATCGAACTGAAGACCCCGGCCGAGATTGAGCAGATGCGTCCCGCGGGGGTATTCGTCGCCGAGGTGCTGACCCGGCTGAGCGCCGAGGCTGCGGTCGGGGTCAATCTGCTCGATCTCGACTCCTTGGCACACCAGATGATCCGCGAGCGCGGGGCCGAGTCCTGCTATATCGACTATCACCCCTCGTTTGGCGCGATGCCCTTCGGCAAGGTGGTGTGCATCTCGGTCAATGACGCAGTCCTGCACGGCCTACCGCACGACTACACGTTGCGCGACGGCGACTTGGTGACGTTCGATTTCGCGGTATCCGTTGACGGCTGGGTCAGCGACTCGGCGGTCAGCCTCGTTGTCGGCACTGCGCGAGAGGAAGACCTCCGCCTCATCGACACGGCCAATCGTGCTCTGGAGGCAGCGATCAAGGTGGCCCGACCCGGCGGTCGTATTGGCGACATCTCGGTTGCTATCGCCGCCGTGGGCAAGGCTGAGGGCTTGAAGATCAACACCGACTTCGGCGGCCACGGCGTGGGCCGCACGATGCACGGCGAGCCGCACGTGCCCAACAACGGCAAAGCGGGCCGGGGTTACCCGCTACGACCCGGTCTGGTGATTGCGATCGAGCCGTGGTTTCTGCATACGACCGACAAGCTGTTCACCGACCCCGACGGCTGGACGTTGCGCAGCAAGGACGGCTCGCGCGGCGCCCACGCCGAGCACACCGTGGCCATCACGGACGGCGATCCCATCGTCTTCACCGACCGAAGCGGCGTTTCGTAAATGCGCTCGATGTTTCACGCTCACGGGACCGCCTTCAAGCGGTCATGTTCCTCTTTGTCAGCGCCATCCTGATTGGATCAGCCGTCATTGCGGACTCAAGGCCATGGATGATCTACAACATCGTGGGCGAGGTGGTCATGGCGAGCGTTGCCGTGCACTCATCGTGGATCGCTCCGCGAAAGAAGAACAACCAGCGACCGTAGGGTGTGCCGATGACATCGAACCCCCAGCCCACCGATGTCATCACCGTCCGGGGAGCGCGCTTGCACAACCTGCGCGACGTCGACGTGGCCCTTCCTCGCGACCGGCTCGTTGCGTTCACCGGCATCTCCGGATCAGGTAAGTCCTCGCTGGCGTTCGGCACCATCCACGGTGAGGCGCAACGCCGGTACTTCGACTCGGTGGCCCCCTTCGCCCGGCGGCTGATCCACACCGCCCTGGACCCACAAGTCAGGGACATCACCGGGTTGCCGCCCACGGTCGCCCTGCAGCAAAGTCGCGGCGGATCCAGCAGCCGGTCCACTGTCGGCACGATCACCACCACTGGCAACACGCTGCGGATGTTGTGGTCCCGGTGCGGCGACTACCCCGACGGCGTCGCGGCTATGGACTCCGACCACTTCTCACCTAACACCGCCGTCGGTGCTTGCACCGAGTGCTCCGGGTTGGGCACGACGCACCGGCCGACCGAAGCCTCGATGGTGCCCGATCCGTCGCTGTCCATCGCCGACGGCGCCATCGCTGCGTGGCCCGGCGCATGGCAAGGCAAGAACTACCGCGACATCGTGGCCACCCTGGGCTACGACATAGACCTGCCGTGGCGCGATCTGTCCCCCGAGGCCCGCGAGTTCATTCTGTTCAGTGACACCAACCCGGTTGTCACCGTGGTGCCCGAACGCGCCGCCGGCCGCGTGCACCGCCCCTACGAGGGCCGGTTTGTCAGCGCCGAGCACTATTTGATGCGCACGCTGTCCGAGACCAAGAGCGCCAGCCAACGTGCGCGAGCGCTGAGGTATGTCGTGAGCTCGCCCTGCGAGGTCTGTCGCGGTCGGCGGCTCGGGACCGATGCTTTGTCGGTGACCTGGCAGGGCACGGCAATTGACGAGGCCACGCGCCGCCCGGCTGATGAACTGCTGCCGATGATGCGAGCTCGACTCGCCGAACTGGCCGGTGTGGACGACGCACAAGCGGTGGCCGAGGCCGAGCGTTTGCTGCTCGAAGACCTCACCAGTCACCTGCAGGTCATCGTCGATCTGGGGATCGGGCACTTGGATTTGGCTCGGTCTAGCACCTCGGTGTCCTCCGGAGAGTTGCAGCGGCTGCGGGTCGCTGCGTCGGTGCGATCGGGGCTGTTCGGCGTGGTCTACGTCCTCGATGAGCCGTCGGCTGGGCTGCACCCACGCGACACTGAGGCGTTGCTGCGGGCACTTCGGGGGCTGGTCGAGGCGGGCAATACGGTGCTGGTCGTTGAGCACGACATGGACGTCGTCGCGGCCTGCGACTGGGTGGTCGATGTCGGGCCGGGGGCGGGTTTTCAGGGCGGCGAGGTTCTGTATTCGGGGCCGCTGGAAGGCCTGGGATCGGTGGAGCGGTCCATCACGGCGCGCTATCAGCACGTTGGCGTTCATGCCGATGATGTGCGCCCGGCGGGCTCGCAGGTGCGCAAACGGGTCGGTGAGTTGCGGGTCGAGGGGATCAATCGGCATACGGTCCGCGATCTGGATGTGACCGTGCCGGTGGGCGTGTTCACCGTCATCACAGGGGTGTCCGGGTCGGGCAAAAGCACCGTGCTCGACGTGGTCCACGACGCCATGGACATGACGGGTACAGATATCGGTGTCACAGAAGGCCGGCCAGATTTCGCGGAGTTCAGCGCTGAGGGCGAGCGCGTCCCGTCGCGGCTGGTCCGCATCACCCAAAAGCCGATTGGCCGGACGCCGCGGTCCAACCTGGCGACATACACCGGGCTGTTCGACCACGTCCGGACGCTTTTCACCCGCACCCCGATGGCCCGCGAGCGCAAGTATGCCGCCGGGCGCTTTAGTTTCAACGTCACCGCCGGGCGGTGCGCGACCTGTCAGGGCGAGGGGTCAGTGGCGGTCGAGCTGCTGTTTCTGCCCGGCACCTACTCGACCTGCCCGACGTGTGGTGGCTCTCGGTACAACGACGAGACGCTGGAGGTCACCTGGCGCGGCCACACCATCGCCGATGTCCTGTCCTGGACGGTCGAGGAAGCCCAGCCGATCTTCGCCGACGAGCCGCCGGTCGCGCGGGCCTTAGAGGCACTGGCCACTCTTGGGTTGGGCTACCTGTGGTTGGGGCAACCGGCCACCGAGCTCTCGGGCGGTGAGGCCCA
>JBBSVB010000322.1:0-3319 GCA_038233875.1 Actinomycetales bacterium
CGGGAACTTCTCGCGCAGGCGGCGCACCGTCTCCATCGTTTCGTCAACGGACAGCGTGGTTTGCGACAACCAGACGACTCGTTCGGGGTCACGCACCTCAACGGCGTCAACCTCAGCCGGGCTCTGCACCAATGTGATGTGGTCTGGAGCCTCTCCCGCGGTGCCCTCCACCTCTTCGTGGCCTTCGTGGCCGATCAGCAGGATGTCGAAATCTTCGTCAGCAAACCGGGTGGCCTCGCGGTGCACCTTAGTCACCAACGGGCAGGTTGCGTCGATGGTCTTCAGCTGCAGAGCCTTGGCCTCTTGGTGCACGACCGGCGACACCCCGTGCGCGGAGAAAATCACGGTCTCGCCCTGGGGCACCTCATCGGTCTCGTCAACGAAGATCGCGCCGCGCTTCTCCAGCGTCTCCACAACATGCTTGTTGTGCACGATCTGCTTACGCACATACACCGGGGCACCGTACAAATCCAGGGCCTTCTCCACCGTGATGACGGCGCGGTCCACGCCAGCGCAGTATCCGCGGGGGGCGGCCAGCAGCACTCGCTTGGCTGCTGTCGTGCCGTCTACATCCGCAGAGTCGGCGATGGTCGGGCTGACGGGCTGGGCTGGGGAAATCACACGTCCATCGTAGGCGGACCACCTCCGAAGCAACTGACCGCGGGCACTCACCGTGCACGGTTGTCACACCGCTGGTCCATGATGATCCACATGAGTGGGATCCCGGGCCGCCCGACGCTGGCTGCAACGGCCAAAGAGACCACGGCCGAGGCTGCGTGGCCGGTGCGGGTGCTGACCCTCAAGATCGCCGACTACGTCGACAAAATGTCGCCGCTGTGGGTCGAGGGCCAGATCGTCCAACTCAATCGTCGCCCGGGGATGAACACCGCGTTCCTCACACTGCGTGACACCGACGTCGATATGTCGCTCTCGGTCTCCATACCGGTCCAGGCCTTAGACGCGATGACCGCGCAGCCACAACCCGGATCGCGCGTGGTGGTCCACGCGAAGCCGAGCTTTTGGACGAAGCGAGGCACCTTGCAACTCGAGGCACGCCAGATGCGACACATTGGTGTCGGTGAGTTACTGGCACGCTTGGAGCACCTCAAGCAACTGCTTCGCTCGGAGGGGCTCTTCGACGCCGATCGCAAGCGACCTCTGCCGTTCCTCCCCCGCCGCATCGGCCTGATCACGGGGCGCAAAACCGCCGCCGAACGCGATGTGCTCAGCAACTCCGCCCGCCGATGGCCTGCGGCCCAGTTCGAGATCCGCCAGGTGCCGGTGCAGGGCAGCGAAACGGTCACCGGGGTCAGCGCAGCGCTTGCCGAACTGGATGCCATGCCCGAAGTCGATGTGATTGTCATCGCTCGGGGCGGTGGGTCCTTCGAGGATCTGTTGCCCTTCAGCAACGAAGCGCTGATCAGGGCCATATCGCAATGCCGCACGCCTGTGGTCAGCGCGATCGGGCACGAAACGGACAACCCCCTCATCGATTACGTCGCCGACTTACGGGCCTCCACCCCCACTCACGCGGCCACCGCCATCGTCCCGGACCGGGAAGACGAAGTGGCCGGATTGCATACGATGACGGGCCGCGGGCGGCGTTCCTTGAACCAACGGCTAGCCCGCGAGCGCAGCGCCCTTGAGGCGCTGATGAGCCGGCCGGTGATGAGCGCTCGCAGCGCCATCGTGGCTCGACACCGTGAAGTCATTGACGCGGCTCACCTTCGCGGCCGGCGGGCACTGCGTCGCAGAGTGGACACCGAGCACGAGCGGGTGGAGCAGCACCGCCGCCACCTACGCGCGGTGTCCCCACGCCATACCTTGGAGCGTGGGTATGCCGTCATTGCCCACACCAACGGGTCCATCGTGAGATCACGCGAGGAGGTGGACGTCGATGAGGTGTTGCGGGTCCGGGTAGCGCGCGGGGACTTCGCAGTCCGCCCGATCACTTGAGGCTCGCCGAGCACATCGCGCCAGTTAGGCTGGCGTGATGGCCAAGGACAAGACCGCGCCCAGCGTGAGCAGCGAGACCACGGGTGATTTTGGCGTCGGCGACCTCAGTTACGAACAGGCTCGTGAAGAACTCATCGACATCGTGGCCAAAATTGAGTCCGGTACGGTTCCCCTCGAAGAATCAATGGTGCTGTGGGAGCGGGGCGAAGCGCTCGCGGCCCACTGCCAGTCCAAACTCGACGCCGCACAGGCCCAACTCGATTCGTCCACCCCCGCCGCCGACGACGACGCCTAGTCGCTTGACGCCACCACGAGGGATTCAATAAAGGTGGACATCTCTTGAATGTCGGCCGTCCCGTTGACAACGGTGGTAGCTGGCTGTTCGGGAGTTGGCTCCAGCACCAAAGCCACTAAGTTTTCGTCGTTCTCACTCACGCCGGTCCAAATCCCCCACTCTGCCGGGCCGTCAGGGCCCGCGATCGATACAGTGCTCCCTTGATCGGTGACGTCTGTCAACGACAACGCGAGCCACTCGGCGTTGGGATCTACGGCTTGGCGTATCTGCACAGACTGAGTGCGCGGCGACACCATCAACAGACGCCACGTGGGCGTCTGGACTTTCTGCCCGTAACTCACCAGGGTGCCGCTCCACCCCTCATCCAGCCCCTCCGGTGTCCACACCGGCCAGGCGGCCTCGCTTGCTGCAAACGACGCCGTCTTGTCTATCTCGGGAGGTCGACGCTGATCTATCGACGGTTGAGGCGAGATGGCCCATGCGGCGAACACGATGATGAGCACGGCAGCCAGCGAATAGAACATGTTTTTCGCCGAGTAGGACAGCAGCCGGTCGATGCGACTAGCCATGGTTGTCCTGCCGCGAGTATGCAGTCGCTGTGCTCATCCGTTTATCGTCCCATTGACTCCCGGCTTGTCGGTCATCAGGGATAGGGTCGTGCCCACAGCAGCCCCCGCGAAGGACACAGGAGTCGACCATGGCCGATGACACTCGTACCCGCCGAGAAGCGGTGTTGCCTGACCGCAACCTCGCCCTCGAACTCGTCCGAGTGACCGAGGCGGCTGCCCTCGCCGCTGGTCGCTGGGTTGGCCTCGGCCAAAAGAACCTCGCCGACAACGCTGCCGTGGAATCGATGCGCAAAGTGATCTCCTCCGTCGCGATGGACGGGATCGTCGTCATCGGAGAAGGCGAGAAGGACGAAGCGCCCATGCTCTACAACGGGGAACACGTTGGGGACGGGACGGGCCCTGCCGTGGACGTGGCGGTCGATCCTATCGATGGCACCACGCTGACCGCGAAGGGGATGGACAACGCCATTGCGGTGATGGCTGTGTCCGAGCGCGGGAC
>JBBSVB010000323.1:0-3291 GCA_038233875.1 Actinomycetales bacterium
CGCAACACCGCGATCAGCCTCCTGCGCCTGAGCGGCTGGGACAACATCGCCGCTGGCCTACGACATCACGCCAGAGCCCCCGACAACCCCATCAAACTGCTCCTGACCTGCTGAAACACGACCTTGCCGAGGCCCTGTGAACCCGCCCACCTAGGCGGTTGATGTCGGTACGCTCGAGAACTGAGCACCTTTGACGCTCGGAAAGTGAGCAGTCTGGCTCCACGCTCAACTATGCAGGTCGCTGCTTGAGCCAGGTGCGGCCGGGGCTTTGTTCTTTCTTCCTGAGGTGCTTAGTTCGTCGGCTCGTGGTTTTCTAGAAACCTCTGGGGCGGTGGGGCACCCCACAGGTGCGGCGGCACCTCCCAGTCCTTGGCAACCCAGTCGTGATCGATCTGGTCGATGTCGGAGTACCACTCGATCCACGATCCCCAAGGATCGGGGTTGTAGTGAAAGAAGTTGGACCCGATCGTGTGCCTGCCCAGACCCCACCCAGCGTCGCGCCCTCGGGAACGCATCCGATCGGCACCGAGCGCGATCGCGTCGATGGAGGGAACTTCGAAGCTTGCGTGATGGAAGCCTGAATGGCTGCTGCGGATGAAGCCGAAAATGTGGTGGTCGCCAGGCCCTGCGTTGAGAAATGTGACCAAGCCCTTGATCCGGTCGCTGACCTGGAGCCCGAGGACGGTGGTGTAGAACTCCGTCATCTTCTCCGGCTGGCTGGTGAACAGCAGGGAGTGACCCAGCTTGCGGGGCATCACGTCCTTCGCCGCCTCGCTCCATGACGCCCGCCCAACACGGTGATACGTCGACCCCAAGTTCATCGGGAAGTCCGCTACCGGGCGGAGTGGCGCGGGTGCATCCTCCAACAGCTGAATCCGGGTGCCGTCGGGATCTAGTAGCCACAGCCCCGTGTGTCCGGCCCCTGCCGGCGGATCGTCGAGGGTCTTGGTGCCGGACCGCTCTAGTGCCTCGAGGACGGCGTCGGTGGTCCCGGGCGCCAGCGTGAAGGTGACGTGGTGGAGGCGTTTGTGCTGCGCCTCGATCAGGCGAACCTGCTCTTGGTCGCGGCCGGGGCACTGGGCTACAAGGGTTCCGTCCTTGTCGGCTGTCTCTAGTCCGAAGTCCTGTAGGAAACCGTCGGCGGCCTCCAGATCGGGAACTTCCAGCGCGTAGTGGTGCAGTCCTGAGATCACGATGTCTTTCCCTTCGATAAACTGCATACACTTTAGCAGAAGATGATCTCCACACCAGAAATTAGAGGAGCACTGATGCCAGATGAGCGGGTCCCACCCGAGGGTAATGCGACGTCGGCACTCAGGGGCGAGCTGGTTGCTGCCGCGCATGCACTGTCTCGCCACGGTCTTGTCACGGCGTACGGCCACGTGTCGGCACGGGTTGGCCCGAACGTGCTCATCACTCCTCCGCGCGACTTGCGGTCCGTCAACGAGGCATCTCTGATCGAGTTTCCGTTAGATGTCGAGGAGTTGCCGCCGAGCGTACCGCCCGAGGCATGGGCGCATCTGGCGATTTACCGCAGCCGTGCGGATGTCGAGTCGGTGGCTCGGGCCATGCCTCCGACGACCTTCGGCGCAGCCTCGGTGGTCGACGCGCTCCCACTGTTGCACGGCCAGGCTTCGTGGTTGGGACCGTACGACGTGCCGGTGCACCGCGACGCCATGCTGCTGCGCTCCGCCGCCTCCGCAGATGCGATGGCGATGACCCTGGGCACCGGTCAGGCGGTGCTGCTGCGTGGCAACGGCGCAATCACCGTCGGCCGAGATCCGGGTTCGGCCATGGCGCGGATGCATGTGCTGTCCGCTGCATGCCAGGTGTGGCTGCAGGCGAGCGGCGCCGGCGACCCCGCCCCGCTATCCCGGTCGGAGGCTGAGGCGTGGAGCGGCGCCGGCGAGCAGCTACTGTCTCGACTGTGGAGGCACCTGGAGAAGGACGGCTGAGCATGCGAACTCAGCGCATTTCCATGCCACCCGCCACGTTGTACGCCGATCCGGTGATGTTCCGTGCTTTGTCGGAGACGAGGTAGGCGATCATCTCGGCCACATCCTCGACCGTCTGCGGCCGGCCCAGAGGTACGCTGCCGAGGAAGTTGGTCCACGCCTCCTCACGGCTGACCCCGGCACCCTCGGCCATCTGGTCCACGACGCGTTCATGGAGCGGCGTTTCGACGATCCCCGGGCAGACCGCGTTGACTGTGATGTCGTAGGAAGCAAACTCCTTCGCCAGGCCCTGAGTCATGCCGATGATCGCGAACTTTGACGTGCAGTAGTGCAGGAAACCGGCGTAGGCCTCCTTGCCTACGACCGAGGACATGTTGACCACTCGGCCCGATCGGCGCTCGACCATGCCGGGTAGTACGGCCTGGGTGGTGAAGAGGAGCCCCTTAACGTTAATGTCCATAAGCCGGTCCCATTCCTGCTCATCGAGTTCAAGGAAGGGCACCCTCCGCGAGACACCCGCGTTGTTGACCAGGATGTCGACGGGGCCTAGTTCACCCGTGACGCTCCGCACCATGGCGCACCCGGACTTGAGGTGGCGAACGTCGTGTTCGACGGCCAGGGCGGTCCCGCCGCCGGCCTGGATTTTCTCGACCGTCTGCTGTGCGGCGGGGTAGGAAATGTCGCAGACGGCGACGGCTGCCCCATAGCCGGCGAGAACCCGGGAGGTCGCAGCTCCGATGCCGGAGCCCGCTCCGGTAACGACGGCGACCTTGTTGGTCAGATCAGGCATGGCGAAGACCTTCCTCGTTGGGGGTGACGGTGCCAGTGGACGGGGTAGGAGGCGAGGAGCCGGTATTGACTGCCTCCAGAAGCTCGGGGACGCCTAGACCCACGGTCTCGAGCACGTCACGCAGGCGGCCCTCGTGCATGACGGCCACCCGGTGGCACAGCTGCAGCAGTTCGATCGGGTCGTTCGAGGCGACGACGACGATGCTGCCCGCCTCGGCGATGTCTCGGATGATCTGGTGCATCTCGGCGCGGGAATGAACGTCCACTGCGGCGGTGGGGTCGTCTAGCAGGTAGACCCGCGCGTCGGCCTCTAACCACTTGCCCATGAGTACCTTCTGCTGGTTACCTCCCGACAGCGAGGTGAGGCGATCCTCGAGATCACCGACCTTGATACCGAGTTCTTCCACGAGTGCCTGGGCACGTCGACGCAGAGGGCCCTTAGCGAGCAACAGTGGCCCACGACCGAGCGTGCCGATACGGACCTGCATCAGGTTGTCTAGGATCGACGCCTGGGGCATCAGCCCTGACTGCTGGCGGTCGGCGGGTA
>JBBSVB010000324.1:0-3286 GCA_038233875.1 Actinomycetales bacterium
ACGATCAATCGGTCGTGTTGGGCACGCAGCAGAGGGGAAGTCGAAGGCACACGCCAATGGTAGATGCCGCCAGTGACAGACCCCATCGGTATCATCGGAGTTTACGTCTCGGGTCAACGTCGTCCCGATCGTCTAGACGTCCGACTCCGACGACCCTGAGTGGTGACCATGAACAAAGCACCCGCCATGCCGCCGTACCCGATTGCGCCCTCCTCCCCCCAGGCGCAGGGCCTGTACGACGGCCGGCACGAGCACGATGCCTGTGGCGTCGCGTTCGTGGCCACACTGCGCGGCACCCCAGGTCACGACATCGTTGCCCACGCACTCACTGCTCTGCACAACTTGGACCACCGCGGTGCCGTCGGCGCAGAGCCGGACTCCGGTGACGGTGCGGGCATCCTGACCCAGATCCCTGACGCGTTCTTCCGCTCCGTCCTCGACGCTGAGCTCCCGGAACCCGGCGCGTATGCGGCCGGCATCTTCTTTCTGCCCCGCACGGACGACACGACGGGCTCAGACACTCTCGAGGCTCAGCGTGAAGTCGAGTCTCACCTACGCAAAATCGGCCTCACCGTCTTGGCTTGGCGTGACGTGCCGGTTGAGACTGACATGCTCGGCAGCCTCGCCGCGTCGGTGATGCCGGTGATGAAGCAGGTCTTCGTCGCAGGCCCCGACGGTGAGTCAGGTTTACCTCTAGAGCGTCGGGCCTGGGTGGCGCGCAAGAAGATCGAGCGGCACACGCCGACATACCCGGTGTCGCTGTCGACCCGCACGATCACCTACAAGGGCATGCTCACCACTAACCAGCTGCCGGCCTACTTCCCGGACTTACGCGACGAGCGCTACGCCTCAACCTTGGCCATCGTGCACTCACGTTTTTCGACCAACACCTTCCCTTCGTGGCCCTTGGCTCACCCTTACCGGTTGATCGCACACAACGGTGAGATCAACACCGTGCGGGGCAATCGCAACTGGATGCAGGCCCGCGAATCGATCTTGGCGAGTGACCTGTTCCCCGGCGGACTGAGCGATGTGCTGCCGATCTGCACCCCGGACGCGAGCGACTCGGCGACCTTCGACGAAGTGCTCGAGTTGGTCCACCTCGGTGGGCGTTCCCTGCCGCACTCGGTGCTGATGATGGTGCCCGAGCCGTGGGAGAACAACGACGAGATGGACCCGTCGCTGCGCGCGTTCTACGAGTTCCACTCGATGTTCATGGAGCCATGGGACGGCCCGATGAACCTCGTCTTCACCGATGGCACTCAGGTCGGTGGCGTGCTGGATCGCAACGGTCTGCGTCCCTCGCGTTACTGGGTGACCGACGACGGGCTCGTGGTGTTGTCGAGCGAGTCCGGCGTGCTGGATATCCCTGCGGAGCGCGTCGTCAAAAAGGGTCGCGTCGAGCCCGGTCGCATGTTCTTGGTGGACACCGCCAAAGGCGAGATCGTCGATGACCGCGAGCTCAAGGCCGAGCTCGCAGGCGCTGCTCCCTATCAGCAGTGGTTGAACGAAAACATGGTCCGTATGTCGGATCTTCCGACTCGCGCCCACGTGCGGCACACGCACGCCTCGGTCACCCGACGCCAACAGATCTTCGGATACACCGAGGAGGAGTTACGCATCCTGCTCGCGCCGATGGCCCAGGCGGGGATCGAGCCGCTGGGGGCAATGGGCTCTGACACCCCGATCGCCGCCTTGTCGCAGCGTCCCCGGTTGTTGTTCGACTACTTCACTGAAGCCTTTGCGCAGGTGACGAACCCGCCCCTGGACGCTATTCGCGAGGAAATTGTCACCTCGTTGGGCACCTCAACCGGCCCAGAGCGCAACTTGCTCTCGGAGTCCGCCGAGCACTGCCGACAGGTGCTCTTGAGTTTCCCGGTCATCGACAATGACGAGTTGGCGCAGCTGCGCCACATGAACCTTGAAGGTCAGCACCCCGACTTCGCTCCGTTTGTGGTCCGCGGCCTCTACGAGGTCGACGGCGGCGCTACGGCGCTGCAGGATCGCCTCGAAGAAATCTGCGACCAAGTCTCCGATGCGGTCGAGCGCGGGGCGTTCTTCGTCGTCCTCTCGGACCGGCACGGCGACCGAGAGCACGCCCCCATCCCCTCGCTCCTGCTGACCAGCGCCGTTCACCACCATTTGGTCCGAGAGAGCACCCGGACTCGAGTGGGCCTGCTGGTCGAAGCCGGGGACGTCCGCGAGGTCCACCACGTGGCCTTGCTGACGGCATACGGTGCGGCTGCCGTGAACCCCTACCTCGCGATGGAAACGGTCGAGGACCTGTGCCGCTCAGGCCAGCAGTTGGACGGGCTCGACCCTGAAGTTGCCATCGCCAACCTGATCAAGGCACTAGGTAAGGGCGTGTTGAAGGTGATGTCGAAGATGGGCATCTCGACGGTGTCGTCCTACCGCGGAGCCCAAACGTTCGAAGCCGTCGGCTTGTCGCGTGAGGTCGTGGATCGGTGGTTCACCGGGACCACCAGTCAGATCGACGGGGTGGGGCTGGACATCGTGGCCGACGAGGTCCGCGCCCGGCACGCCATCGCCTACCCGCTGTCGGGCATCACGCCCTACCACCGCAACCTCGAGACCGGCGGCGAATACCAGTGGCGACGCGACGGGCCGCCGCACCTCTTCAATCCGGACACCGTGTTCCGCCTCCAGCACGCGACGCGCTCCAAGCGGTACGACATCTTTCGCCAGTACACCGACTTAATCGACAACCAGGCCGAGCAGTTAATGACTCTGCGCGGGCTGTTCCGGACCGACTCCGACCGTCCCAGCATCCCACTGGAAGAAGTCGAGCCGGTCAGCGACATCGTGACGCGCTTCTCGACGGGAGCGATGAGTTACGGCTCGATTTCTCCCGAGGCGCACGAGACGTTGGCCATCGCGATGAACCAACTGGGCGGACGCTCGAACACCGGCGAAGGCGGCGAAGACCTCGATCGTCTGCTCGACCCGACCCGTCGTTCGGCCATCAAGCAGGTCGCCTCTGGCCGCTTCGGCGTGACGAGCCCCTACCTGGTGCACGCCGACGACATTCAGATCAAAGTCGCGCAGGGTGCCAAGCCCGGCGAAGGTGGGCAGTTACCACCCGGCAAGGTGTATCCGTGGATCGCCAGTGTGCGGCACTCCACCCCGGGCGTGGGCCTCATCTCTCCCCCGCCCCACCACGACATTTACTCCATTGAGGATCTCGCCCAACTGATCCACGACCTCAAGAATGCGAACCCCAAGGCTCGTATCCACGTCAAACTGGTCAGTCAGGTGGGCGTAGGCA
>JBBSVB010000325.1:0-3286 GCA_038233875.1 Actinomycetales bacterium
CGTGATCTGAGCACCACCCACAAGGCCGCCGCTTTGGTGTCGTTCTTGTTCGTCCTTGCGGCACTTATCGGTGTCGGTCTACTGCTGCAAGAGCACGGACCGGGAAACATGGGCAATGGCCTCCTGTCCGGAGCCGGGGCGGGCCTCGTGGCCTGCGCGGTGGTGGGGTGGCGAATCACCCGCCATCCCGAGAGTGCCACCGCGTTCGAGCGTGCCTTCACTCAGGTTGGTGATGAGCGCGACGATGCGCTGCTGACGCACGCCCTCGCGGTTCTGGGCGTAGTCGCAGTTCCGCTCACCGGGATCGCCGCGATTGCGATCGGCTTCGGTGCCGACGTGGCCATGATCATGTTCTTCTTGCTGATGGCGCAGGTCGCGGTGGGGACCATTGCCTTTGCCGTGATCGCCCGTCGCACCTGAGTCGAGGAAGAGACCTTCGCCCGCCGACGGCAAAGGGAGGCCAGCGGGTATGCCTCGTCATCCGACTTCGATGCACTCGATATCGGGAAGGTCGCCGAAGCGGGCACTGCGATCCCCGGTGAGAATGATGCGGCCCGTTGTCAGGGCGGTCGCCGCAATGATCAAGTCGTGCGTCCCCCGCTTGGCTCCTTGCCGGTGCACATGGGCGAGCAGCCTTCCGTGTGCCTGTGCAGTCTTTTCGTCATAGGTCTCCACTGGCAGGGCATGTAGAACCTGAGCGAGAAACAAGGTGCGCGCCTCTCGACGGGCCTCCGTCGCAAGTTCGACGCCGGTGCGAAGTTCGGCCACCGTAATGGCAGCGATAGCCACGTCGTCATCATCCTCGATTGCATCCGCGAAGGTGGAGTGTCCTCGCTCGGAACTCACCAGAACGCCGGCATCGACAATTAGTCTGCGAGCCACGCCGGTTCCTGTGAGATAGCTGCTTCGCGGGCAGCGGCAATGTCTTTAGCGAAATCTTCGTCAACGGTGGCTGAGTCAAGCAATTCAGCCACCAGGGCCCCATTGCTCATAGAGGCTGGGCCGATCGTTGCTATCCGGCGGCCTCCGCGGGTGACCACGACTGTTTCACCCCGCTCGGCCTCGTCTAGCAGGGCCGCGAAGGAACGGCTTGCTTCGGTGGCCGTCACGGTCCTCATCCGATCAGATTATCTGATTCGTGGGTTTCAGGCAATAAGTTTTCAGGCAATCAGAGGTTCAGGTGGGGACATGCGACCTAAGGTGCGCTGATCTCGGGACGCAGATCGGTGGTGTCGCCTGGAGTGCTGAGGGTTAGCACGGCACGCTCCACGCGAGGGTGAGCTGCGAGATCACGCTCGACCTCGTCCATCAACACGGCGACGTCGCTCTCGATAGCATTCCCGTGCAGGTCGACGGCCGCGATCAGCAGGACGCGACCAGGACCGACGTAGTCCAGGTGGACGAAGGTCACCCGATCAATCTCGGGCCGCTCCAGCAGCACGCCCAGCGCTTGGTCCCGCAACTCGGGGGCCACAGCCTGTCGCATCAGGAAGGCTCGGTTGCGAGAGATCGGGAACAGTGCCACGACACCGAGCAAGACGCCGACCAGGATCGACCCGATCGCGTCTCAGATCGCATTGCCGGTGAGCTGGTGGGCCAGAATCCCGCGAGAGCAATGAGCAAGCCGATCAGGGCCGCGGCGTCCTCCGCGAAAACCCCACGCAAAGTCGGGCTGGACGTCTGGTCGATGTAGCGCAGCGGATGCAACCCGCGCTCGGCGGCCTCCCAACGAGTTTGGCGCAAGGCTCGCAAGAACGAGATCCCTTCAAGCACGAAAGCAATGGCCAGGACCACGTTGGCCTCACGTCCGTACCCGAAGGGATGCAGTTCATCGCGGGGGCGCTTGCTAAGGCGCTCGGCCACCGCACTCAGCAGGTTCGCCGCCATCGCCACCAGTACGGTGAGCACGCTCTCGCTGTCGTCATCGCGCTCGTCGGTGCCTGAAGCGGCGCTGGTTATCGCTGGACCCGCAGGATGCGGAAGCCTTTGTCGGTGGCGATCCGGTCGACGCTCCAGCTGGGTTCTTGATGACTCAGCCAACTCTGCAGCGAGTCGGCTCCGAGGTTTTTACTGACCACGAAGTATGCCGACCCACCGGGCGCCAGGCGCGGCAACCACAGCATGAGCATGCCGTGCAGAGCGTCCTTGCCGATGCGGATAGCCGGGTTGGACCAAATCAGGTCGAAGGTCACGTCAGCAGGGACATCCCCAGGCTCAGCCGCAGTGACGCGCCCGCACTTAAAAGTGTCAGCGTTGCGTTGCATCAGGTCGAGCGCTCGCTGGTTGACGTCAACGGCATACACATCGGCTTTGGGGGACTTCATGGCCAGCGTCAATGCGAGTGGTCCCCAGCCGCAGCCTAGATCCAAGAAGGTGCCGGCGGGCGGCGGTTCAGGTAGGTGCTTGAGCAACACGGCCGTGCCGCGATCAATGTGCTCGGGGGAGAAGATCCCCCCGGCCGTCCAGACCGTGACTTCGCGACCGGCCAACGTCACGTCGCGCCGCCGGAGCAGCGACTGTGAGGCCGGCTCGGCGGTGAAGTAGTGGTCGCTGGGCGGCGGCTCGCTCTGTTCAGATGACATCACCCGCGATCCTATGACGCGGGCAGACTCGGGTGCGTTCGATAGTGGGGGAGGAAATCGGTGGCTTCGCGCGTTGAGGAATGAGACGCTGAGGTTGAACCCAAGGAGACCATGACCGCACACACTGATCCGACTCGCGCAGCATCGACGCTCGAGGATCGACACGATTCCTACGACGGAGAACAACTCGACCGCGAAGACCGCGCGGCGCTCAAGCGGGTCGCGGGCCTCTCCACAGAACTGCAAGACGTTACCGAGGTCGAATACCGCCAACTTCGGTTGGAGCGTGTCGTGCTCGCCGGGGTCTGGACCGAAGGCACCGTCGAAGACGCCGAAACCTCCATGCGCGAACTGTCGGCGCTCGCCGAGACCGCTGGATCCACCATCGCCGATGCGGTGATGCAGCGGCGTCAAAAGCCCGACCCGGCGACATACCTTGGGTCTGGCAAAGCACGCGAACTGCACGACATCGTCGAAGCCGAAGGTGCTGACACGGTCATCTGCGACGACGAGTTGGCTCCTTCTCAGCGTCGCGCGCTGGAGGATGTTGTGGGGGTCAAGGTCATTGACCGCACCGCGCTGATCCTCGACATTTTTGCCCAGCACGCCAAGTCGCGTGAGGGGCGTGCCCAGGTCGAGTTGGCTCAGTTGCAGTATTTGCTGCCGAGGCTTCGCGGCTGGGGTGAGTCGATGTCCCGCCAGGC
>JBBSVB010000326.1:0-3278 GCA_038233875.1 Actinomycetales bacterium
GGGTGACGACAACGTGACGACAACGACCTGCCCGGTCTGCGGGACCGGCTTCACCCCGATCCGCCGACAACGCTTCTGCCGACCAGCCTGCCGACAAACCGCATACCGGCGGGCTCACCAGCTCGCCGCGACACCGCACGTGACGGTGCCGGTGTCCCGGCGGGCCCGCAAAGAGACCACGATCTACCAGTGCGACGAGTGCGACCAGCGCTACCTCGCCGAACAGTGGTGCCACGACTGCAACCGCCCATGCACCCGAATCGGCCCCGGGGGCACATGCCCCAACTGCGACGAACCCGTCGCGGTCAAAGACCTCCTACCAACCCCCGAAGACGGCACATCAGTTGACACCGACAGGCAGCCCCACCATGCTCACTGACACCTCCAGGTGGTCCCATACTCGTGGCAACACGGTGGTCCCATCACGCTGGCAAGCGACACGCACGCGACTCCCCTGGTTCATCAACACAGGCAACGAGCCCCGTGGGAGGTGGACAGCCAGAGGGCTAAAGCCCGATGGCGGGTGATCGCGGAACCCGGACCACAAGGCGTGGTCGTCGGGCACGATGGCTTCACTCAGATACAGCGTCATAGCCCACTATGACGCGGATGATGAGGCGCACGTGTTTCCGACAGCCAGAACTGAGCGCACCCCAATAGCGTCGGTGCCCTAGCACTTCTCTCGGTTTGTGTCCCGCCCCTGCCATAAGGTGATGGGAGCCCAACTGGCGGGCGAGGGGAGCACGAATGACTGAGACGGCGAAGAAAGCAACCACGAAGAAGCCTGCCGCGAAGAAGGTGACGGCAAAGAAGGTGGCAGGGACTGTCCCCAAGTACCCCCGCCACTCTGTGGAGCGCGCCCTTCGTATCCCACGGGCCATCTATGAGCAAAACGGGGCCAAACCCGCAACTCCAGTAGAAGCCGTCAAGTTGCTCGGGGGAACTGGCACCACGGGGGGCGTTCAACACTGAGGTCAGCTCAGCCAAGAAGTACGGCTTTCTGGAGAGTGAAGGCGGGAAGCTCGCCCTCACTGAACGCGCCCGGCAGGCTATCGCCCCGCAGACCGACAATGCCCGGACCAACGCCCTGCGCGATGCGATCCTGGCTGCCCCGGATCTCTCCACGGTCTACAACTTTTATCGCGGAGAGAACCTGCCGGACCCACAGTTCCTGATCAACGCGCTCACAGACCGATTCAAGATCCCAGCCGACAAAGTGGGCGAGTTCCTAGAGATCTTCACAGAATCGATCGAAGCCGCTGGCTTGCTCGATGAGTCCGGCGAACGTCCCCGTCTCTTCGACATGGGGCGCGACGACGCGCACAAGCCTGGCGGCAAGTCGGCATCAAAGACCAGGGACGCCGCCCCCACCGGCTCAACCTGCTTCGTTATGCAGCCGTTTAGCGCCCCACTCGGTGCCTACTACGAGACCATCTTTAAGCCTGCCGTGGAGCAAGCGGGGCTCACCGCAGTGCGCGCGGATGCCGAGATCTTCGGCACGGGCAAGATCATCGATCAGATCTGGCGCGGCATCCGCGACGCACAAGTGTTGGTGGCCGAACTCACGACCAAGAATCCCAACGTGTTCTACGAGCTGGGGCTGGCGCACGCATTGGAGAAGCCAGTGGTCCTCGTGTCGTCGAACCAAGACGACGTGCCTTTCGACCTGCGGCACATCCGCGTGATTCTGTACGACCACGCGGACCCATTCTGGGGCCAGAAGTTGATCGACAAGATTGCTGACAAAATCCGCTCGGCGTTGAACAACCCAGAGGAGGCAATCTTCCGCGCTGAGCAAGTTTGAGATCTCGCTGCGACCCGAATCCTTCCCGCGATTGGGTGCGATCGCGACGAGCCGCCGTAGCGTTGGGTAAGTGCCTCGTCGCGCGTGGGGCGATTCGTGGCGTGGGCTTTGATCCATCGCCGGGTGCCACCATGACCACAACAGCGCTTCTTCCGTTCCAGCCTGACCAGATGACCCCAGCCCAGCTCGCTGCCGTCTCCTACCTCGCCCGCTACTCCGGGCAGACCCACACGCTCTACGCCTACCAGCTCCGCTGCTGGTTCGGCTGGTGTGAAACTCGCCGTCTTGACCCGTTGGTCGGGATCCAGCGGGCTCACGTCGAGCTCTACATCCGCCACCTCGTCGAACGTGGCCTGATGGCTTCCTCGGTCAACACCATGATGCACGCGGTCCGTGGGCTCTTCCGGTTCGCACACATCGACGGCCTGATCCTCGCTGACCCCGCCGTTTACGCCCGGCTCCCGAAGATCTATGGCGATGAGTCCCGTACCCAGGGCCTGGACCGTTTGGAGTTGATCCGGTTCCTCCAGGTCGCCCAGACCCTCAGCGTCCACCACGGTGCCCTGGCCTACCTGCTCGGCATCAACGCGTTGCGGGCCTCCGAGGCAGCAGCCGTACGGATCGAGGACTACGCCGAGACCCTGCGCGGGCACCGAGTCCTGCACCTGATCGGCAAGGGCAACAAACCCGCCACCATGCCGCTGACTGTCCCGGTCCTGCGGGTCTTGGAGGTCTGCCGCGGAGAACGCACCGAGGGCCCGCTCGTACTGCGCCCGTTCCCCGGCAAACCGATCGATCGACGCGATGCCTACCGGATGGTCGCCCGGATCGCCAAGGCCGCCAGCATCCCCAGACACATCAGCCCCCACTCCCTGCGCCATGCCGCGATCACCAACGCCCTCGACGCCGGGGTGCCCCTGCGCGGCGCCCAGATCCTGGCCCGCCACGCCGACCCTCGCACCACCGAGCACTACGACCGCGCCCGAGGCAACCTCGACCGCCACGGCATCCACTTCCTGACCGCCTACGTCGCAGGCGTGTAGCCAAACGGGCCACGACAGCGTCAACTCCACCCAGAATGCAGCACTCCGCCTCGTGGTTGCCCAACTCCTTAGGCGCGAGTATCCGTGTCCATCTGCGTGGCCGAGCGCCCGCTACGTCTTCCGATCCTTCAGTTGGAACCAGCTCCGCGAGAGGCCAGGTCGTCGATGGCAGCACGTAGAACCTGCCGTGCCACCTGGGCAGTGACTCGGCGCGGCCGGAACCGTTCCTTGACCTGCTGCTGCGGATGGATGTAGTTGCGGAACTCTCTTACCGCGTGACCGAACTTGGTCACGTCTTCGCCGAGAAGTCCTAGTTCTCGCGAGCAGTTCAAGAGGTCGTTGAGTGTCCACTCGGGGAACGGGCGCACCTTGTCGCCGTGGCGGGGCGCGGCCTTAGCCCGGTTGTAGTCGGCTGGATGGTTCTTCGCGAC
>JBBSVB010000327.1:0-3265 GCA_038233875.1 Actinomycetales bacterium
GAGCCGTTGTAGCCCAACGCCTGGGTTTGCCGCCCCATCAGGGTGGCTCCCGGGGCGGCCCGCAGCGTGACGGAGAGAGCGCCACTGGAACTGGTCAGGCTCTGCGGTTCGCGGAACCCCTCACCCGTGGGCGCCGAAACTGCCCCGCTGGGCCAAAAGGCACACCCCGTCCCGACGCCGCCGACGATGGTCCCCACCGCGCCGAGACCCACGATGGCCAGTGCCTGTCGTCTGTTGACCTCACCGCTCATCGAGAACCCTCCTGCGCTGCTGGTACTCCACATGGTCGATCTCCCCACGGACCAGCCGCTCGGTGAGGATGGCGCGGGCCGTGTCATCGCCCTCATCCGGAACTCGGCGTGCCGAATCTCTGGGGTCGGCGCGTCGCAGGAGCGTAAGACCCCAGCCCAGCACCGCCACACTGAGCAGCAACACGACGGGCCAGACCCACACCAGGTCTGAGCTCGCAACGGTCATCGGTCACCACCTCGATGCCGCGGGAGGGCCGGACACGCGTGCCCAGGTATCCGGCCATTTCCTGAGCCTCGTTCACTTCGTCGAGGTGAGACGCCCCCACACACTGCGACAGCACCTTCAGGTCGTCGCTGACCACGGAGAACACCAACCGCAGGACTTTCTCGGCGTTCGGGGCTGCCGCCGCGAGGGCCTCTGTCGCGGTGTCGACGGATCTGATCGACCTGGCCGAGGACGTCACCGCACTCCACGAGAACCTCCCCTCCGTCAAGCGGACACGTCCCGCCAACCATCGCCAACCGCACGACATCAACAATCGTGACGTGGGCGCAACAGGCCGTTCGGTGCAGCTGCTCGAGATCGCGTCGGATAACGGCCATCTACCGAGTCTGCACCCACTCTGCGCACGCATGGCCGGTTGGCGATCGGCGACTGGGACGGGGCTCTCGTCCGGCAGGCGGGCACATCTGAAAACGCCGAGGCTGGCTCACCGCGGCGCCGCAGTGCTCTATTCGTGGTGATGATGGCGGCGTGAGTTTTCGCGAACATGCTTCGTTCTGCCCCGACGGGCAGCCACCCGATGGGTCCCGTCGTCTGGATCTATGCCCAGACTTCAACGCGTTCCCCGTGTGGGTCGGCAACGGCGCCAGCGACGCCAAACCGCTAAATCTCTCTGCGGAGCTCACCGCACGCCTCTACGCCTGGGCACAGGAATGGGAAACGAAAATCTCTGCTGCCCACAGCCCGGACAAGCCAACGATGGATCACTGGCTCAGCCAATATGACGACCTCGCCGCGTCCGTGCAGAACGAAACCGGCGCAACCGCAGTCGGCCACGGACTCATCGACATACGCAGCGAAGACTGCCCGCACTGCGGAACAAACGCCCTCCTTGACCGTGCACAGGCCAAACGCGCAGGACGGCGCGCCCACCGTGACTCCTCAGCAGACCCGCACGGGGCATGGCACCCGTATTCCTAAACCCCGTCTCGTTCGCCGATCCGCTTTTGGAAAGCGGCTCAAAGCTGGGGTGCGATGCCCATCTGCTTCAACGGGTCGATCAGAGCGGTCGCGACCTGGATCGGATCTTGCACCAGGTGCAGGGCCTGGGGCTCATGGCCACCTAGACGCAGCCCGTCCCGAGGTCAGTGGGTTCACGTAGACGCGGCGACAGCGCCGCGATCTAGCCGCCGCGGTCGGGGTGGTGGTGCACGTGGTCGCCGCCGGTGTTGATGATGACAGCCTCGTCGCCGATGAGGAAAGCGAGCGGTCGATGGGGATGAGGCACGACGTTTGCTTGGACTTTGCCCGACGTACAACGCATCGAGCTGTACATCGATCCTTGGAACGTGGCGTCGGAAAGGACTGCTCAAGCTGTTGGCTACCAGCGCGAAGGTCTCCTGCGACGCCATCAGGTGGTCGGCCGTGACCGTGTCGACATGCTGCTTTGCGCCGCCGTCCGATAACTCGTTACACCTGATCGAGACCGAGCGCCCAACACTCCGATTGGCTATCGGCTTGCGGCGCCAGCAAGTCCGGATCCGCGGGCAGTTGCTGAGCACGGGTCATCTTTCGTTGACCGGCGCGCGATCGGAGCTGTCGGCTGTGTTGGCAGCAGACCCGTCCTTGTGGCTGCCCTTGTAGCCAAGATGGTCACCAAACCTACGTGTGGATCGTCAGTCAGGTGACGTCTTATTGTCGAAGGATGGACCGATGGTGGATCAGACAGCGATCTTCGAGATCGAGCGCCCCCGATTGCTGGGCATAGCCACACGGATGCTGGCGGATCCGGTTGAGGCCGAGGACGTTGTGCAACAGACTTGGCTGCGGCTTCACGGATCGGACGCCGAGATCGCGAACCTGCCTGGGTGGTTGACGACGGTGGCCTCTCGTTTATGTCTGGACCGATTGCGCGCTCGCACTGTCGCATTCGGGGCCGAGATCGACGTTGCCGGAACGGCTCCGGATCCCGTAGAGAATGTAATTCTTGCCGACGCCGTCGGGGCAGCACTCCAAGTCGTTCTCGAGAGACTAACCCCCAAAGAGCGCATCGCTTTCGTGTTGCACGACAGCTTCGGCTTCGAGTTCGACACCATCGCCCAAGTCCTTGACACGACCTCGGGCGCTGCTCGCAAGCTCGCATCCCGTGCGCGCCGCAAAGTCAGTCATCCAACACCCGAGGACAAGCTGGCCGAGTGGGAGATCGTTGACGCGTTCTTGGCTGCCGCCCGAGCAGGCGACTTCACCCGCCTCCTGGAGCTACTCGCCCCAGGTGCCGTCATCACAGGTGACGAGGCCGCGGTCCTGACCGGAACGCCGGCAAAGATCACCGGGCAGCACGACGTAGCGACCTTCTTCAACGGCGCCGCTGCCACTGCGCTGGCGGTCTTCATCGGCGAACGTCCCGGTGCAGCATGGTTCGAGCGTGGGCAGGCCCGGGTGGTCTTCGACTTCACTATCAACCACGGGGTTGTTGACCACATCGCCTTCCGAGCCGATCCCGACACTTTGGCGCAACTCAGCCGCCGCCGAGGTCCCGAACACGCCGGCTGAAGCACCAGGACCCGAATATTCGGGGCCTTTACACGGTCACACCCGCCGCCTCTTGATCGTCATACACGTGAACCCTCAATCAGGGCGACACCTCCGAATGGAAGGACACGAACCAATGAAGACCATGACCTGCCGAGAACTGGGTGGCCCATGCGACCTCAAGCTACGCGGCATGAGCGCTGACGAAGTCATCAAAGCCCAGGACCGCCACCTCAAAGATGCAGTTGAGGGCGGTGAC
>JBBSVB010000328.1:0-3258 GCA_038233875.1 Actinomycetales bacterium
GGCTCGTCGAAGCCGGTCTGGTACTTCTCGGCGACGACGAGCACCTGGTAGTCGTCGGACTTGAACTTCTTCTGCAACTGGCCCTCGGGGAACCCGTTCATCGAGGCCTCCGTGACGCCCTTTTCAGGGTCGTTCGGGTCGACCGGGTTGTCGGGGTCGAGGACGCTGCCCGAGAACGCGACAAGGGCGTGCAGGTGCTGGTAGCCCTTGGTCGCGATGTAGGCGTCGATGGCTTCCTTCATGCGGACCGCGTGCAGACGCGAGCGCGTGACCACCATCGCCTTCGCGTTGCCGCCGATCTTCTTCGAGGTGTGGTTGCGGAAGTGCTCCGTGATGATCTCGGCCTTCTGCGAGAACGCCGACGGGTGCAGCGACACGAACCGCGCCAGAGCGGAAGCGGCCTTGCCCTTAGGTACCTCGGGGTCGGCGGTCGTCAGCCCGTTCGCGAGCCGGTAGTAGGTCGCGTAGGTCAGGTAGTTGTCCAACGTGTCGAGGATGAACTTCTCCTCGACTGCCTGGCGCATCGAGTAGAGGTGGAACGGCACGAGTCGTTCACCGGCCTCAACACTCGCATCGGGGACCAGTTCGCCGAACATCTCCAGGGTCTTCGGCTTCGGGGTCGCGGTGAAGGCGAAGAAGGACAGGTTGTCCTGCTTGCCGCGGGCCTCGACGTTGCGGGCCAGGGCGTCCTGCGGGTCTTCCTGGGCCGCTGCTGCGGCAGCCTCGGCGTCCGCGGCGGCCTCCAGCGCCTTGTCACCCTTCAGCCCCGCGAGGACGGCCTTCAGGTCCTTCGCAGCCTCGCCAGACTGCGACGAGTGCGCTTCGTCGACGATCACCGCGAAGCGCGAGCCAGACAACTTCGTGGCGGCCTCGGAGACGATCGGGAACTTCTGGAGCGTGGTGATGATGATGCGGGCCTTGACCGACTCCAGTGCGGCGCGCAACTGGGCGGAGTTCTCGTCCACCTTCGCGATCACGCCGGGGGTGTGGTCGAAGGAGGTCACCGTGTTCTGCAACTGCCGGTCGAGGGCGACCCGGTCGGTCACGATGATGACCTTGTTGAAGACCGGCTGGTTCTCGCTCAGCCCGGACTTCACAGAGCCGGGGCCGAGCCCGGCGGCGTCGTCGGGCGTGTGCAGCGTCGAGAGCCGCTGCGCGAGCCAGGCGATGGTGTTCGACTTGCCGGACCCGGTGGAGTGTTGGGCCAGGTAGTTGTAGCCGGGTCCGTAGCCCTTGGCGTGTCCGGTCAGTTCGCGGACCGCGTGCCACTGGTGGAAGCGCGGGAAGATGAAGCGGCGCTGGTGCGGCTTGATCTTGGTGACGTGCCTTTTCGTGCCCTTTTCGTCCGTGGTGTCCTCGCTGACGAACGAGCCGAGGATGTCCAGCCAGGCGTCGCGCTGCCAGACCTGCTCCCACAGGTAGGCGGTCTTGTAGCCGCCGGGGTTGGTCGGGTTGCCCTTGCCGCCCATCTGCCCGGGGCCGCCGGAGCCCTGGTTGAAGGGGAGCCAGTCGGTCTTCTCCTTTGCGAGCCGGGTCGTCATCATCACGAGGTCCTGGTCAACGGCGAAGTGGACGAGGGACCGGGCGCGGAACAGCAGGTCGTTCGGGTTGCGGTCCGCTTCGTACTGGGTCTGCGCGTGCTTCACGCCCTGACCGGTGATCTGGTTCTTCAACTCGGCAGTGGCCACGGGTATCCCGTTGATGAGCAGCATGACGTCGACCGAGTCGTGGTGGTTCGACTCCGAGTGGTGCACCTGACGGGTGACCGTGAGCCGGTTCTTCTCGTACAGGTCCCACAGGTCCGGGGTGATGCGGTGTGCAGGCGCGAAGTAGGCCAGGTCGAAGTGCAGTCCCATGTCTTCCACGCCCTGACGCATGACGTGGATCGTGCCGCGCGAGTCGATCTCGTCAGCGACGCGCTTGTTGAACATCTGCTGGGCCTTGTCCTGCCCACCGCGCAGGCCGATCAACTGCTCCCACTTGTCGGGCTGGGTTGCGTGGATGAACGCGAGCAGTTCGTAGGCGTCGATGCCGAGGTCGACGCGGTAGAAGGTCGGGTCGCCCTGGTGCCAGCCGTTCGCCAGCAGGTGCGCCTCGATGGTCGCCTCGAAGGCCGATTCGGTGTGCTGCTTGGTCATCAGATTCCCCGTCCAGATGCAGTGGTCACGTCGAACTCGCCGGTCACGGCGGCAGTGATGAGAGAGCGCTTGCGCTCCTGGAACAGTGCGTTGCTTTCCTTCAGGAGTGCGCGAACCTCTTGTGCGTCGCTTTTGAGACGCGATGCCTCTCGCCCCAGTGCTCGCTGCTCCGAAACACTCGACGGTGTGGGGATCTCGATTCTGCGGAGGTCACTGATGTTGATGCCTTTGACCGTCGCTCCTGTAACCATCCGCGATATCCGGCCCTGGACCGTGGGAGTCTCCAGGTTGGCGTGAAGCCACTCGTTGTCGCAGCCAAGAGGTGCGATTCGCGCCGAATCCTGGGTGAGGTTGGCGCCGCCAAGTTCATCGGGAACTAGGCCGATCTCCCCAACACTGCCGCGGATAGCGATGACGAGATCCCCGCCGATGACTCGGCTGCGAGCGTACTGGTTGTCGATTTCGTGAGCGGTCCGCTTCAGAAGGTCGGATCGCATCCGCCCAGCCGCGACATCGCCGCCCTTGATGATCGGTACTCCGCCTTCTACGTCCGGCCCTGGGAGCACGATGCCGTACTGAATGGGGCGCATCGGGTCCGCCAGTCGGGCGAGCGGCTGTGTATCGGCGTAGGGAGTTACGAGAAGCAACTCCAAGGCGGAGTTGAGCCGATCATCAAGCAGGTCGATCTGCTCGTACCGCAGCCTCACTGCTTCCTCGATGCGAGACACCTGGTCGTCTAGGAAGTCGGCGATCTGGCGCTGGGTGGTGAGGCCTGGGAAGTCGCTCTCCATCCCGCGCAGACTTTCCGCGCCGAGGTGCTGAATGTTCGCCCCGCGCGTCTCCTTCGCCACCATGCCAGCGGCGTGCGCGTGGCGCATCCACCAGCCGAGGTAGCGGCCGTCGCTCAGTCCATCACGGGGACGCAGCCGCAGCAGCGTGTTCTGGAAGCAGACGGTGCCCGGAACCTCTCCCCGCCAGACGGCGGACGTGCCGACGGTCTCGCGGCTGCCACTGCCCTCCGTGACCAGGACGTCGCCTACCTGGAGCGAATAGATCGCCTGCTCGCTCGGCGAGAAGTTCATGCGTTTCACGTCGCGTAAGTCCAGGTCGCCGTCGACGA
>JBBSVB010000329.1:0-3246 GCA_038233875.1 Actinomycetales bacterium
CGGGCAGGCGGCCGGTGAACCAATCCGGGGCATCGCTTGCGGGTGGGGGTTCTACGTCTCGCCCGGAAAAGCCGGGGCCCCGTCGTCCGCGACCTCCGCCCGGCCCCGGTCGACCGCGGCCGCGTCGGCCCTCGTGACCGTCGCCGCTGTCGTGGCTCTCTTCGGTGGATGGGTGGTCTTGGCGCTCTGTTGGGTCTGGGTGTTGCGTGTTCATCGTTCCTCCGTGGTGATTACTTGATTACACCATTACAACAAGGAGGAGGAATCTATTCCGTTGCGTCGATAAGGGCGGCCGACCTGCACTCGCTCAGTCATGCTGAGCGTGAAAGGGTGCCGAATGTTGGCATTCGCACCGGGTTTGGGCCATCTTCGGTGCGTAGGGTGACACTTGGCGTCCAGGGCAGGATCCTGGCGGCTAACGGGGTCAGTGATCTGGAGGTGGCTCGCGGCTACCAGAGTCCGGTGGTCTGAAATCGGCGGAGGGTTGCCGGGGGGCGGATGGTGCCCAGGGCGCGAGCGATGATGGCGAAGACTTGCTCGGTCTCGATCAGGAAGGCGTCGTGACCGTAGGGCGACGCGATCGTGGCCAGCTCTCGACATGCCGGAGCTTGGGCGATGACGGCACCGTCGGCAGGGGTAAACAGACGATCGGAATTGACGACGGCCACGGTCAATTCCGCCGTGATGCGGCGCAGGGCCTGAGCTACTCCGCCGCGTCCGCGGCCGATGTCGTGACTGTTCATGGCCTCGGTCAACACGACATACGAATTGGCGTCGAAGCGGCGCACCAACTTGCGACCGTGGTGCTGTAAATACGACTGCACCGCATAGCGACCGCCCACAGAAGGTTCTTCGCCCAATTGGGGGGCAGCACCGAAGCGATCGTCAAAGTTGGTGGCGCTGCGGTAGGTCGCGTGGGCAATCTGGCGAGCAACCTCAAAGCCATTGCGCGGGCCGGGGCCAGGGTAATAGTCCCCACCGGCGAAACCCGCGTCGCCGCGGATCGCATACAACTGAGGGGTGGCCCAACCGATCTGATCGGCTGTGGCGATCGCGCTCGTTGCCAAGGCAACGCATCGACGGACCCGACCAGGATAGGTCGCTGCCCATTCGATGGCCCGCATTCCGCCCATCGATCCACCGATGACTGCAGCGAGGGCGCCGACCCCCAAGACGTCCAGCAATGCGGCCTCGGCCGCCACCTGGTCACGGATCGTGAGATGCGGGAAGCTCGACCCGTAGGGCCGACCGTCCGGTGCTGGGCTGCTCGGCCCGGTGGACCCTCGACATCCACCGAGCACGTTGGGAGCAAGGATGAAGTGCTCGTTGGGATCAAGCACGCGGCCTGGCCCAATCAGATCCGGCCACCAGCCGGAGGTGGGTTGACCGGGGCCCGCCTCACCGACGACATACCCGTCGCCGGTGAGGGCGTGCAAAACCAGGACGGCGTTGTCGCCAGCCTCGTTCAACCGGCCCCACGTGTGCACCGACATCCGCGCGTTGCGCAGGGTCTGACCGGCTTCGCAGGTGAAGTCGCCGATCTCCAGCGAGCGCACCCGAGCAGAGGGCACAGGCGCGGGTGTCGGTGCCAATGGGGCCGGTGAACTCATCAGGAAGCTTTGGCTGCGATAAACCCGGTGCTGAGGTCGGCCAGGATGTCGTCGATGTGCTCCAAGCCCACGGCCAGACGCACCAGACCCGGAGTCACACCGGCCGCTAACTGCGCTTCGGGCTTCAGCTGCGAGTGGGTCGTCGAAGCCGGGTGGATCACCAGCGAACGGACGTCACCGATGTTGGCCACCAGCGAGTGCAATTCCAACGCGGAAATGAACGCCTTGCCAGCCTCGGCACCACCGGCGATCTCAAAGGCCAAGACGGCTCCAGCGCCAGCAGGTAGATAGCGTTGCGCGCGTTCGTAGGACGGGTGGCCGGGCAGTCCGGCATACGAGACGGACTCGACCTGCTCGTGCTCCAACAGCCACTTCGCGACGGCGTTGGCGTTCTCTACGTGGCGCTCCACACGCAGCGACAACGTCTCGACGCCTTGCGCGATCAGGAAGGCATTGAACGGTGAAGCCGCCGGGCCTAGGTCGCGCAGCAACTGCACGCGAGCCTTGAGGATGTAGGCCAAGTTGGCACCAAGTGCACAACCGACACCGAGGTCCCGGGCGTACACCAGCCCGTTGTAGCTCTCGTCTGGAGTATTGAAGTTCGCAAAGCGCTCGGGGTCCTGGGCGAAGTCGAAGTTGCCGCTGTCAACGATCACACCTGCGATCGAGGTGCCGTGACCACCGAGGTACTTTGTCGCCGAGTGCACCACGATGTCCGCGCCGTGCTCAATCGGACGGCACAGGTATGGCGACGCGACGGTGTTGTCGATGATCAGCGGGACGCCGACCTCGTGGGCGACGTCGGCGATCGGCGCGATGTCGAAGACGTCACTGCTTGGGTTGGAGATCGTCTCGCCGAAGAACGCCTTGGTGTTGGCCTTGCTGGCGTCTTTCCACTGCTGCGGGTCGCTCGGGTCCTCGACGAACGTCACCTCGATGCCCCACTTGGGAAGGGTGTTCGCAAACAGGTTTTGAGTTCCGCCGTACAGGCTAGGGGAGACCACGATGTGGTCACCGGCCTCGGCCACGTTGAGGATGGCGAGCGTGACCGCCGACTGCCCCGAGGCGACGAGTAGGCCGCCGACGCCACCTTCGAGGTCAGCAATGCGGTTCTCGACAACCTCGCTGGTGGGGTTGGTGATGCGGGTGTAGATGGGGCCTAGGTCAGACAACGCGAAACGGTTCGCGGCCTGGTCAGCGTCGTCAAAGACGAACGAGGTCGTCTGGTAGATCGGGAGGGCGCGGGCTCCAGTGGCCGGGTCGGGGGTCTGGCCGGCGTGGATCTGGCGGGTGGCAAATGAATACGACATATTGGGGACTCCAGGTAAGGGATGGGGCTGGGGCAGCCTGCCGCTGGGGGCATGGCGCAGATTCAGGGGGTGTTACGAGAACTCACGCGCTCGCCGGGGCACCGAGCAGCGCCATATGAGGTCGCTGGTCAGCTGCAACGCATTCGGCGGTTCACGGCATCTCCTACGGTCACGTATGGCGTGTTTGCAATGTCTAGCAGCAGAGTTTAGCCGAAGTCAATTCGTTGTAGGTGGTCCTAGAGGGCTCTCAAACGCAGGTAATTCTGCGTATTGGCGGTCGAATCGCAGATGGTGCGATTCACCAGGTGATTGCTGGGCCGCCAACC
>JBBSVB010000330.1:0-3227 GCA_038233875.1 Actinomycetales bacterium
GCAGTGTTGAGCATCGTCCCATTGGCCGCCCTCCGTGAGCACGCCGTGGACGTGCCTAGCGACCCCGGCGCCCTAGCCGACTAGGCACTCACGGAGCGTGACCTACGGCAGACGCATCCACACAGTGCTGTCGCGGCGAAGGCAACCGTCTACTAGGGCGTGCGACGTCAGCAGCACCTCACCATCGCCAGGCAATTCGACCGGCGCGTCGCCGAAGTTCGTCAGCACCGCAACGCGAGCCCCGTCGGGGCCGGTATTGCTGAAGGCGATGACAGCCTCCCCGTAGCCCTCCAGCCAAACGAGGGTGCCGACCCCGAGATCGTGCTCACGTCGCAGTCGCAACACGGTGCGATACAACTCCAACGTGGAGCCCGCCACGCCGTCCTGGCGATCCACGGCAAAAGCCCCGTAGATCTCTGGCTGCGGCAACCACGTGTGCGGGGAGTCGCCGAAGCCGTACGCCGTCGAGCCGGCCTCCCACGGCATCGGGATGCGGCAGCCGTCGCGGCCACGCTCGACGTGCTCGCTGCGCTCCCACGTGGGGTCCTGACGCTCATCGTCAGGGATCGCGGTGTGCTCGGGCAGACCCAACTCTTCGCCCTGATAGACGTACGCCGACCCAGGCAGCGAGAGCATCATCATCGAGCCCGCTCTCGCCCGGCGTAGCCCCAGCATGTCGTTGGGCTGAGGGTCACTCATGCCGATCCCGTTGGGGCGCTTCTCACCGACGGTCAGGCCGTACCTTGAGGCGTGGCGAACCACATCGTGGTTGGACAACACCCACGTGCTGGGCGCTCCCACTTCGTGGGCAACGCTCAGCGATGTCGTAATGACTTCACGCATGGCACCCGGCTCCCACGGACATTCCAAAAATGCGAAGTTGAAGGCTTGGTGCATCTCGTCGGGCCGGGTGTAGAGCGCAGCGCGAGACATGGGCTGCACCCACGCCTCGGCGACCAGGATGCGGTCCTGGCCAGGATCGCCCGTCGTGTTGTATTCGTCGAGCACGGAGCGCCAGCTGCGGTAGATCTCGTGCACGCCGTCCTGGTCCCACATGGGGTTGTCGACGTTCTCATCGGCCTGGAACACGACCACGCCTTCGGGCGGGGTGAAGTCGGGCAAACCGTCGGCCTTGACCAAACCGTGCGCGACGTCCACCCGGAACCCGTCGACGCCGCGGTCGAGCCAATAGCGCAGCACGTCATGGAACATGTCGCCGACTTCGGGGTTATGCCAGTTCAGGTCGGGCTGTTTGATGTCGAAGAGGTGCAAATACCACTGGCCGGGTGTCCCGTCGGCCTCGGTGATGCGCTCCCAGGCCGGGCCGCCGAAGACAGCTTTCCAGTTGTTGGGCGGCTCCTCGCCGCCCGCCCCTTTGCCATCGCGAAACAAGTATCGAGCACGCTCGGCTGAGCCCGGCTCAGCGGTCAGCGCAGCCTGAAACCACTCGTGCTCGTCGCTCGTGTGGTTGGGCACCAGGTCGACGATCACGCGAATGTCTAGATCGTGGGCCGTAGAGATCAGCGTGGCCGCATCCTGGAGGTCTCCGAAGAGGGGATCGATGTGGCGGTAGTCGGCCACGTCATACCCCGCGTCGGCCATCGGCGAGACGTAGAACGGGCTGATCCAGATCGCATCGACGCCCAGTTCTTTGAGGTAGGGGAGGCGAGCGTTGATACCCGGAAGGTCACCGATACCGTCGCCGTTGGCGTCAGCCCATGAGCGCGGGTAAATCTGATAGATGACAGCGTGCCGCCACCATGCGGTTGCTTGTTCGTGAACGGCTGCGGGCGTGGTCGCTGAGGAAGTCACCCGCCGCATTTTGCCTCACCTCAGCACGCCAACACGAACGGAACGAAGTCGCTAGCTCTCATCCGGCGCGTTGACCATGAAATTCGCGGCGTGGTTCATGTAGCCGCGCATGAGTTCTTCGTCCATGGGGGACAAGTCGATGCTGTCGATTGCCGCAGACATGTGCGTCAGCCAGCGGTCTCGTTGCTGCGGCGTCACGTCAAAAGGCCCATGCCGCATACGCAGTCGGGGGTGACCACGCTGTTCGCTGTACGTTTTTGGCCCGCCCCAGTACTGCTCCAAGAACATCAACAATCGTTCTTTCGCGCCGGTGAAATCTTGCTCGGGGTATATGACTGCGAGCGGCGGGTCTTGGGCCACCCCGCGATAGAACTCATCGACCAGGGCGGCGAACGTCGCACGCCCACCGACCCGCTCGTAGTAGGTCTGGGTTTCGTCAGAGGTCTGGCCGGTCTCGCTCACTGATCTAGTGTGTCATCGCCGGTGAGCACCTCGACGATGTCGATGCGCAACGACCCCGGGTCGTATCCCTCGACGGTGACCTCCAGCGGCGAGCCGCTCCCGACCACCCCTAGCGGCACGGGAATCGTGAGATCAGTGGAGGCAGCCGTCCACGACGTCCACCATCCGTCTCGATAATTGAGCGGCGACGCCACCCGGCCAAAGACGACGGGATCGGCGAACATCCCGTCTAACGGCACCGGTTTCGTGCCTGCACTCGTCACCCGGAACCGGCCTTTTCCGGTGCCGCTGACGTGCACAACGGACGCGACGCTGGCGGGTGCGGGTAAAACTACGCGACCATAGGCATCCAGGTACGTGTCGGTGACCGTCGCCGTGGTGGTCCAGGTGAGGCTATCGTCGCCGAGGCGTCCCATGCCCAGGACGTAGCCCTCGTCGGGGTCGGGGCGCAGGTTCAACGAGACGGTCGAGGGTTGGTCGGTGGCCTCGAAGGGGAACTCGGAGTAAGGCACATCTTCGTAGGCCCCGATGGTCACGCTCGTCACGTCGGCATTCTTGGGGCCGGTCAAGGAGATCGCCGCAGGGTTGTCGGTGCTCGTGGGCTCGGTGGAAGACGAGTCAACCCCCACGATGCGCGTCAGCGGTGAGGACCACTCACTGCGGTAACTCGCGCAGGGGATGAAACCGCTCCCGTCCCGCGTCGTCAGGGCGACAGCGCGGATCTCGTGCGGAGTCAGGATTCCGCAGGCCCCCACCCACGTGATCTGATCGACGCGGTCGGTCGTGAGCGCCACCTGATGTTCAATCCCGTCGGTGGGCACCTGGTATGCCGCAACGCGCCTCATCCCGTGGGCGTAGGCGGGCAGGCTGGGGGAGTATCCGGGTGCCACCGCCATCGGTCCCGCACCACCGTCGGTGGTCGCGATGACCTGCCAGCCGGTTCCGACAAAGCC
>JBBSVB010000331.1:0-3226 GCA_038233875.1 Actinomycetales bacterium
AGTCGTCGAGGGTGACTTCCTGCTTCTCGGACCACGCAGGGACGTGGACCCCCCAGCCCATGATGAACTCGGGGGTGCGTCCACTGATGCTGATCGAGCGCGGAGACTCGTCCTGCACCGCGATGTCTTCCGTGAGGTCCTCCCCGAAGAACTCGTGGCGGAGCACACCGTCCTCGAAGAATCTCCAGAGGAACTCCTGGTCCAGCGGCTCGGCCCCGGCCAGCGGGGACGGGAGGGTCTCACTCCAGAGGGTGTCGTCCTTCGGCATGGTGATCGAGCCGCTGCCGAAGTCGTTGCGGACCTTCGAGCCGGTCATCTCGGTGGCGCGGTAGACGCGCTGCATGACTGTGAGACTGCCGTCCGCTGAGACGTGATAGGCCGTCGCCTCCCACCCGATGTCATCGAGCGGCAGCGGGTCCAGGATGGTTAGGAACTTCTGGTTCGAGATGCGTGTCGTCATGGCCCCTCAGTCCTCACGCGGACAGGGTAGCCGGGTGGGATCGCACCGGGTGGGATGATGATCTCAATCACGGTGTGCTGTGGGTCGATCACCGCGTTGATCTCGTCCATGATCCGAGCCGAGGTGTACGCGGGTGGGTCTGGCGGGAAGGTCTGCCACGACACGATCGGGATCGACTGCCAGCCGATCACGCCGCCGTAGTCGATCTCCACGACGCCGCCGTAGGTGCTCTGGAGGTCACCGAAGCCGAAGCCGTAGATGGCGATGCCATCACCCTCGCGTCCGAAGGACGGTCGCAAGAACCAGATCACGGGGTTGGGAGTGTTGGTCGTGACGTCGCCCACATAGACGTACTGAGGGACGTTGTCGATCGCCGTGTATTCCGCCCCGATGTTCTGGTAGACGTAGGCAGCCCACGACTGAGACAGCGTGATCTCGACCCCGACGTTCTGGTAGACGAAGGCAAGCCACGTCGCGACAGGAGTGTGCTCTACCCCGATGTTCATCGTGACGTTCATCGTGGCGATGCCGTACTTCGTGACGACCGTGAAGGACCTGATCGCGCTCCACGGAGACACGTAGTTGTAGCCGGACGGCAGGGTCTTCTTCGCACGGACCCGAAGGAAGTACGTGGTCCCGTCCGTAAGTCCTGTGACCTGTCGACCGCCCGTGACGTTGTCGTTCTGGGTCAGGTCGCTATCGTGGACTGTACTGACGAAGGTGTTGACCACCGAGACCTGGAGTTGAACAGCGGCGCTGGATCCGTCGTTGGAGTCCTGTCGCGTGAAGATGGTGGGTGTCAGCGTGGGGCTGATGTAGCCATCTGCGGTGTCAATCGCCGGACGCCAATACTGCACCTCCCCCGTGACGAGAGAGGTCAGACCACCTAGAGCGGCGGAGCCAGCCCCGTTGAGGTCGGCCATGAGATCACGCTGCCATCGTCAGGTCAAGCGCACCCGCCGCAATCACGGGTGAGTCACCGGCCCCGGTGACCGTGATGGTCGTGGTGAGTTGCCCGAACGCGACGACGTTACCGCCCGCCGTGTTGTCGTAGATCGCCCACTGGTTCAGCGCGTCGGTGATGTTGTAGAGACCCGTGGTCAGCGGCCAGCGGATCTCGGCAGCGTTGTCCAGACCGGGAGCCGTGAAGACGAAGGAGGCGTTAGCGTTGGAGAGCGCGACGCGAGCGTAGTTGCCCGTGCTGTCGGGCTCCGTACCGAGCACAGTGGCAGGGGTGGTCGGGTGACGTAGCAGGGCGATGTAGAGGGTGCCCGGTGCCCCGATGGAGACTGCGCTGGTCCCGAACACACCTTTCAGCGCCTGGAGACGGATGGCGTTGGTGCCGAACGGCATGGTGGCCTCCTATGACCAGGATGTGGGGACGGCGCTGAGCGTGAATGCCCAACGTGGAGGAACGATAGTGGCGTTGGACGGAGTGACCCGCCGTAGGTACAGCGTAGGGGACATCCCGAGCGGTGACAGCGTGCCAGCCTCTACGGTGGCTGCCCAGAAGGTGGCGTCGTCGGACAGGAAGTTCTGTGCGGGGACGCTGGGAGTGGTGTTCGTCAGGGCAGCCGCCGACACGATCACACCGAAGGCCGTGAGCGTGGGACTCATGTTCTTCAGGCGGAAGGTGCGCTGGTCTGTGGACTGGAGAGGTGTGTTCCCCCAATCGAACGTGTTGAGGTTGATCTTCTGATCCACCGTCGGGTGCCAGAACTCGATGCGGTCCTCGACGACCGAGGGGGCGATCTCGCCGTAGAGATGGATGTTTCGCAGGTTGACAACGGTGAACCGGATGCCTCGGATGCCGAACGTGGTCGACGAGGAGATGCTCGAGCGCCAACCGGACCCGAGCGGATTGCCGGTGTCGGACGTCACGGTCACACTCGGGCCGGTAGTCCAGGTCCCGTCGATGCCGTTCGTCGTGTTGACGGACACCTCCGTGGTGACGACACCAGAGTTGCCGTTGAGCCAGACAGCGTCGAGGTCGCGCAACTCGGGGAACAGGACACACACCCGGTTCGACGTGAGGATCGTGGCACCGTTCTCGGAGTTCAGTGCTTCCAGATTCGACTGCGTCAGTCTCACTCCGGTCGCGAGGTTGAAGACCTGTGTCCCGTCCCTGTGCCACGCCATCCGGTAACTCGGCGGGTCCGGGTATGCCCCAGCCATCTCAGGTCCACGACGTGCAGTCGGCGAACAGACGATACCACCACAGACTCAGCGTCGCGTTCGCAGGGGTCACACGGCGGATCTTGAGGATCGGCGAGATTGCCCCCGGACCGAGAGGATTGGGCAGCGTCTGCTGCGCGGCCCACGATGAGCCACCGTCCTTCGAGAGGGACTGTTGTCCGACGACGCTGGGAGTGGTGTCGGTCAGGATCGACATCGCGGCTCGAACCGAGTTCGCGGTCAAGGCCGGGTGGATGTTCTTGATCCTGAAGTCGCGGATCGCCGAGGAGTTGCGCGGCACGTCACCCCAGTCCAGATAGGCGGGCGGGATGCGCTCGTCAAGGGTGGGATGCCAGATCTCGAGGCGCTGGAGGTTCTCCCCGGGCGACGGCTCACCGAACAAGTGGACGTTGAACCACTGGCCTCCCGAGTTGTTGGAGTACGCGATCTCCCACCGGAGTGCCTTGACGCCCAGGAAGGTGTTCGCGGTGATCCCGGTCCTCGCGGAAGGACCCTCACCCGAAACACCTGAGTTCCCTCCCGGAAGGACTGAAGCCACCGAGACCCAAGTACCGTCCAGGCCGTTGGTGG
>JBBSVB010000332.1:0-3225 GCA_038233875.1 Actinomycetales bacterium
ATCGAGCGCTGACTGACGGTGGGAGGTGGTTGGACTTCGACGTGCTGTCGGTCAATATCGGCAGCGTCGCCGACCGGCACGACATCGAAGCCACCGACGACATCTGGGCCAGCGACGTGGTGAGCGTCAAACCCTTAGAGCAGTTGCGCGACTTGAACTCTCGGATCGCCTCGGAGGCAACCTGTGCGGGATCGCCCGTCCGGGTGACGCTCATTGGGGGTGGCCCCACTGCTATGGAGCTCGCGGGCAACCTTTCGAGCGAAGACGGTGGTGAGGGAGCGCCGCCGCGGCAGATCACGGTGATCGAGGCCTCGGAGACGGTGATGGGCCACCTCCCGGACCTTGCCCGTCGTCGGCTGCTAGCCCTGCTGCGACGACGAGGGGTGACGGTGATCACCGGCCGGTCGGTGCGGCGCATCGAGCGCGGTCACGTCGTACTAGCGGGGGACGAAGTGGTGAGTGGGGAACCGGGGGTGGAGCACGACGTGGTCGTGCTGGCGTCCGGGTTGGTGAGCCCTCCGCTTCTAGCCGAGGTGGGGTTGAGCGATGTGAGGCTGAGCGATCACGGGTCTGCGATCGACGGCATACCGGTGAGGACGACGTTGCAACACCGCGACTATGACGACGTGTATGCGGTCGGAGACTGCGCCTTCTTCACGCCGCAGCCGCTCGCGAAGATCGGGGTTTATGGCGTGCGCCAGGGGCCGGTGCTGCTGGCGAGTTTGCTGGCACGGGCGGCAGGCGAGCCGCTCCCAGAGTTCGAGCCGCAGCGCCATGCGCTGCAGGTGCTCGACCTCGGAGACGGAGTGGGTTTGGCGACCAGGGGTCGGTGGTGGTGGATGGGCCGAGCGGCCCTGCGACTCAAGCGTCGAGTCGATCGCCGGTGGTTGGCGCAATACCAGTAGCCATGTGGACCTCTAGGGCTCAGCGGTCGCGGCGACGCACCAGATGCCCGACCACATCGGGGATCCACATCGTCTCCCCGCGCATCCACCGGGCCGCAACGATGTTACTGGGGACGACCATAAACATGGCGCGACGGCTCTCGACGAGGCCGAGGTCGGTGCCGAAGACGTCACTGACAAGGCTCCACTCGAGGTCGGTGTGCCGCGCTAAATGCTCGCCGATCCCGACCGAGAACTGCTGGACGATCTGGCCATGATCGGAGTCTTTCGCGACGGCCCAACCTTGGTATGCCGTATCGAGACCGTCACTGAGCGAGGCGAGATCATCGACGTCGACTCCTGCCTCGGCTAGTGCCTGAAGGTGGCCGTCGATCTCTTCACGGTCGACATCGCGCAGCGGCTGGGTCGGCGTGAGCGGGACCCCGTCCTCGTCGCGTTCGACATCGGGGCGAGGCACCGAAGCGGGCTCACTACTGGCGGTCTTGTTGTGACTGAACAGTCCCATGCCCTAAGACCCTAGCGGCGACGGCCGCACCATATTGCGCACCGCCAAGCCCAGCGACGACCCGACAAGCAGCCCTAGGGCAATGGCGACAATGACTCCAGCGACATCGAGGCCGGTCTCAACGATGCGACCCTGATCGGCGACCAGCGTGGTGACGCCGATCAGCCCCAGACTCCCGGGGACCAGCAACCAGAAAGCCGGCAAGAACAAGACCAGCCGGGCGAGTTGGGGTCGCGCCAACTCCACCAGGGTCGCGCCCATGCTGGCCGCGACCGCCCCAAGGAATCCGCCGAGCACCGCCGAGCCGACCGCATGACCGAACGACTGCGCCCCGAAGGCCATCACCAACACCAGCAGCACCCACGGCAGCATCGTCCACTCGACGCCCTCCATGCCGCTGATGCCCAGCCCGATCAGCAGCAATCCCAGTGGTGCCGCCCACCATCCGATGGTCTCGACTCGGATGTTCATCATCATCTCGGTGGGCACACTCAGCACCGTGGTTGCCGCGATCAAACCGAGCGCAAAGAGACCCAGTTGAACTGTGCCATAGGCCAGTCGAGACGCTCCGGCCATCATGTGACCGGCGGCGAGTTCCGACATACCGGTCACGATCAAGGCACCGGGCAGCAACGCCGCGATCGGCGGCAATACCGTCCGCAGCGGCCCCTGGATCCAGCCCACATCGGCCGCGACGAAGACCATGACGGTCACGGTGAAGGCCGCCATGGTGGGCAGCAAGGTCGCCACTACCTGGACCCGCTTGGCCACCGCCATCAAGGTGATCACGGCCACCGAGCACGCGGCCACGACGGCTACGTTGGCCCAGCCGGGTTGCAGGATGAGGCCAATACCTACGGCGACCAGAATCCATGCGATCTGCGTCAACCAGGTGGGATAGCGAGGTGGCTTGGCCCGCAGAGTCCCCAGCTGCGCAAAGGCTTCAGCGGGTGTGAGCTCGGTGGAGACCAACTGTGCCCTGATCCGACGCACTTCGCTGGTCTGGTCCAGGCGGATAGCCCCGGTCATGGATTCGAAAACTGCTGGGTCGCCGCTGCGCAACGACAATGTCAGGCCTGTGGGTCCGGCACCCACTTGCAGGTCGGCATACCCGAGCCGTATGCCGACTTCACGCAACTCTTGCTCAATCTCGTTGACCGGTTGCCCCGTGGCGATCATGGCGGCTCCGAGGCGTGCGAGCAGGGCGCGCGCATCAGCCTCGCTGCCCTGAATTGCGCCGAGAGAATCCACGTCCGTCAGTCTCGCAGGCGTGGCGGCGGGTGTGAGAACTACCGGGTTTAGAGGGAACGTTCAGGAGGTTCGCCTGGGCAGGGAAGCGAGGTAGTCGTCGACGGACGCGAACTTCGGCATGGCCCAGTATGGCTCAGCGCTGCGAGACGGCGGCTACCCAGCCTAAGACTCATGACGCAACCTTCGGTTGCCCAACACCGGTACTTGTGTGCGCAGGTTGAAGCCGACTCCGGGGCCTGTGTCAGTCAGGGTCGCAGGCGCCGGATCGCGACGATGCTGATCGGCACCAACGTCAGATGGCAGGTCGCGAGGGTCACGGTGCTGATGGTGTCGAGGTCCACCGGGATCGTCATGATGCCGATCGTGGCGACGGCCAGAACCGGTGCCAGCACGGTCGCGGCTCCCGTGATCCAGAGCAGACGCCGAGCGAAGAGCGCGACGACGATCAGGCCGAGGCCGAGCGGGACGGCGGAGAAGCCGGCCACCGTCACCGCGTCAACCTCGACGATGCTGCCAGCCCGGGTGAGGGCGAAGTCACCGCCTGCGAGTCCGCCCACGGCGAAG
>JBBSVB010000333.1:0-3217 GCA_038233875.1 Actinomycetales bacterium
CGGCGGCGTTGTCCGGCGCGTCCTTGGCACCAGCGGCTCGCATCGCCGCGTAGAACCCGCGAGCGGTGGAGCGCTTGAAGACCGAATCGCTCGAGCGATCGGTGCGCACTCCATAGACCACGTCGACACCTTGTGTGCGTGCTGCGTGCAGCATGGTCGGGATGGCCTCCGGTGGGTCTTGCAGGTCTGCGTCCAGGGTGATCACCCAGTGACCGCGGGCTGCGGCGAGCCCGGCCGAGATGGCTGCCTGGTGGCCGGCGTTGGCCCGTAGCCGCAGGACACGCAGATGCGGCCACACACGCAAGTAGCGCTGCAACAAGACGGGGGTGTCGTCGCGTGATCCGTCGTCCACCGCGACGACTTCGTATGCCGTATCGCCGCCCTGATCGTCGGCGTGATCCAACCCGTCTAAGACGGGTCGCAATCGGTCGACGAGCAACGGAAGCACGTCGGCTTCGTTGAACATCGGGATCACCACCGACAACTGCACAGACATATGTCCACTGTATGCGGCAGTGCCCGGTAGTCTGGTCCCATGAACGTTGCCCTGTCTTTCTTTGCCGTCGAAACCGAGGAGCACGTGAACGAACTTTTGTTCGAGCCCGTGTGGTTCGCCGTCATCGCTGTCGGTGTGGCCCTCGGTCTCCTTGCATTGCTGTGGAGTTTCCGTAACACCCTCGCGCTCGACCCCCACGCGGAGCACCACAATGGGGCTGATGGCACCGCCCAAGGTCAGCATTCCAGTGACGGTGGTCCCGGTCCCATCAAGGGTCAGGCGAGCCAGCACTGATGCGGTTGGGAGTGATGGGTGGGACCTTCGACCCCATCCACCACGGCCACCTCGTCGCCGCCAGCGAAGTTGCCTCTGTACTGGGCCTCGACGAGGTCGTTTTTGTGCCTACTGGCCACCCGTACCGCAAAGAAGCAAGTGCCGTCAGTCCGGCCGAGCACCGTTATTTGATGACGGTCATCGCCACAGCGTCCAACCCGCGGTTCACGGTCTCGCGCGTCGACATTGATCGCGTAGGGCCGACATACACCGCAGACACACTGCGTGATCTTGCGGAATTGCGCCCCGACGCAGAACTCTTCTTCATCACCGGTGCTGACGCCCTGGCCCAAATTCTGTCGTGGAAAGGCGTTGAGGAGTTGTGGGATCTCGCCCACTTCATCGGCGTGACGCGACCAGGCCACGAACTGACCGACCACGGACTGCCAAAAGACCGGGTGACGCTCATGGAGATCCCAGCGATGGCTATCTCTTCAACTGACTGCCGTGAGCGCACCGCTCATGGCCAACCCGTGTGGTACCTGGTGCCGGACGGTGTTGTGCAACACATCGGGAAATATCACCTCTATAGCAAGGAGCGTTGAGTGCCAGCCACCACACGCGCAATCGAACTCGCCCGCGCCGCCGCAGATGCGGCCTCCGACAAGTTAGCCGAAGATGTCGTGGCGTTGGATGTGACCGGCCAGCTTGCGCTGACGGACATCTTTGTCATTGCCTCAGCCCCCAACGAGCGTCAGGTCGGAGCCATCGTCGACGCTATCGCCGAGCGTCTGCTCCACTCCAGCGCCAAGACCCTGCGGCGTGAAGGGGTGCGCGAAGGGCGCTGGGTGCTCTTGGACTTCGGCGACATCATCGTCCACGTCATGCATGCCGAGGATCGAGCGTTCTACGAGTTGGAGCGGCTCTGGAAGGACTGCCCCGCCGTCGCGCTCGACTCGTCAACGGTGTGAGCGAAGGCGCGCGGCTGATCCTGCTGCGTCATGGGGAGACCACGCATAACGCGGCCGGCATCTATCAGGGTCAGCTCGACACGGATCTCTCTGCGAGGGGGGTCGCCCAAGCTGCCTGCGCAGCGTCGGGGCTGGCCCTGCTCTCGCCGACCCGCATCGTCTCAAGCGATCTGCGTCGGGCGGCACATACCGCTGCGGTCTTGGGGGATCGCACTGCCCTGACGGTCCAGCACGATTGCAGGCTTCGCGAGATTGATGTGGGGGCCTGGTCGGGGCGAAGCCACAGCGACGTGGTCAAGGACTATCCAGACGAGACCCGAGCTATTGGTCAGGGCGTGGATGTGCGGCGCGGGGGACACGGCGAGAGCGTGCACGATGTGAGTCTGCGCACTCGGGAGGTCGCAATCGAAGTGGCCGAGTCGATGTCACCCGGGGAGGTGGTGGTTCTCGTGACCCACGGTGTGGCCGCGCGAGCGCTCCTGAGTGCCCTGTTGGGGTGGTCCTACGAGCAAGCGTGGCTAGGCGTAGCTGGGCTACGCAACTGCCATTGGGCAGAGTTAGCGCATCACCGGACCGGTTGGAGATTGGTGTCGTGGAACGCAAGTGCGTCTGTCGACGACGGGTTTGAGACCGTTCCAGATGGGGCCCCACGTCCCTAGGTCACGACGACTGCAGCGCCGATTTGGTTCGGCGGCGGTGCATGTGGGTACTATTTGTCGTTCCTTACGGGGCTGTGGCGCAGCTGGTAGCGCACCTCCATGGCATGGAGGGGGTCAGGGGTTCGAGTCCCCTCAGCTCCACCGACGATCAACCCCCGCGCTCAAAGTGCGGGGGTTGACGTATTTCACGTATGCTTTATATGCCGGTCCTTGGGAGCGATGATCTCGGGCCGACTCCGGCCCACCAATCCACTTTTTGAGGGGCTCCGAATTACCGGCATGAGCAACAACACCAAGCGCCGACACGGTGCACTCGGAATACTCAGCGGAGGAATCGCTGGTGTTGCCGGTGTGCTCGCTGGCGAGGCCGTGGCTGCATTGCTCACTGGCGTAACAGGCCCGGTCTTAGCGGTCGGCAACCGCGCCGTCGATTGGGCACCGCGACCCGCTAAAGAATTTGCTATCGAAACGTTCGGGACCGCAGACAAGCCGGTGCTTATCGGCTCGGTTCTTGCGGTCGTCGGAATACTCGCCCTCTTTACGGGTTGGCTGGGGACGCGCCGCCGCATTCCGGGCCTTATCGGCTTTACTGCCCTGGTATTCATTGCAGGACTCGCCATGGTGACCGACCGGGTGGCTAGCGCAAGTATCCCAATGCGTCTCATCCCTATAGCGGCGATAGCTATTGTTGGTATAGGCGGGTTGGCGTGGATGCTCACAGCCCTTTCCCCGAGTCAGGGTCCCGCGGAGTCGGCAACGGCGCAAACCCCCCGACGTTTTAATCGACGCGCATTTGTGATGGCGGCTTCGACCATTGC
>JBBSVB010000334.1:0-3172 GCA_038233875.1 Actinomycetales bacterium
GTGGACAGGACCGACCACCACGACAGCAAACGTCCGCGTATGCCGGTCACCGGCTCCATCGGCGTCAAGCGGTGCGCGAGGTGGTCGTGCGGAGCAGCCACGGGGGTCTGCAAGCTCAACGCCACGTCAATCTGACGCAACTCGTCGGACAGTCGCGTCGCTTCCATCGACAGCTGCAACGCCCGCTCCTCTTCTGCTACCAAACCCCGCACTTCGGGTGAGCCGGGCGCCAAGCCAGCCGCCGCCATATTCAGACGGGTGCGGGTTTCGTCGATATCCTCTCGGACCTGTTCCGACCGCTCGCGGGCCTGCTCGGCCCGAGCCTCGATCATCAAGCCCTCCACGTCCGCATTCGGTGCCACTTTGGCTAGCCCAGACCAACCGACCGGATCGGCCCAGGACTGCCGGACGGTGCCGTCGCGCTCGTACCTCGGACCGGCTGGCCCACGCTCACCGCCGAGGCGGTCGCGAGTGTCGTGCCCCCACAGTCCGCGGTAAACCCACACCCAGGCCTGAGTGTCGTCGAGCACCACCGGGGTCCACGCCTCGTCTTCGCCGACCCCGATCCTGCGACCATCGCCGCGGGCATAGTCGACGTACGGAATGGCCACTCCTCCGCCTTTTGCCGTCGTTGACCACGGGGTGAAAATCCGAGCGCCGTAACGCAACAACCGCACCACACCGGGCAAGGTAGGGGGTTGCACGGTGATGAGGTAATCCCCCGGCAAGTAAGCCCCCGAGTGCGAGCCCGCCCCCGCAAACACCACCGGGTGGGCACCATCAACGAGGCTCAGATCGGGGTCGTCCCAACGTCGGCGCAGGTCATCCCCGGTCTCATCGTGCGCTGAAAAAACCACCCACCGCGGCGACGGCAACCCGGCTGAGTCGACCTCCCCCGCGCCGTCGAGGTAGATCGTGACCTGCTCCCAGTCGCCTTCGTGCTCGTTGACCCCGCCGAACCCTGAGCGCCAATTGTTGAACGAGTAGAAGTACCAGTACTGGCAGATGGTCCACTGACTGTCGCGGACGACCCTGCCGTAGTAGGTCGGGCTCTGCGGCTCGAGGTGATCACGCTGCATGAGGAAGGATCGAGCCGCGCTGCCCCCGGGCACGCTGCCCCGAAAGAGCAGCGAGAGCCGATTCAGCGCGTCGACGATGCGAGCGGTGACCCCCACCGACGCCAGCCGACTCGCGCCACGAAGCAGCGGAGGACGCTGTTTGAGGGGAATGTGCGGTCGATCAGGACGCTCTACCGCGGTGTCCACTCCCGACAACGAGTGCTCTAGTCCCCGAGTCACGCGGCAGTGGGCAGTGAGTTCTTCGAGGTCGAGCTCCGTGGGGGCGAAAGCCCGCTGGGGCTCGCCGTCGCTCTCGTCATTCCACAACGCCGCCCGCTCGACGTAGCGACCGGCCGAGACGGGAAAGAAGTACTCACCTTGGGTGAAGTGGATGACCGGCTCGAAGGCTCGCAGCAACTCCAGATCGGAGCGCTGAGAATCGGGCACCAGCACCGGGTTGTCGCTCATCGCTTAGTCCAGGTCAGGCAGAGTTCCGTCGGCTTCGTAGGCCGACACCATATCTATGCGCCTCTGGTGGCGCTCGACCCCAGAGAATTCGGTCTCTAAGAAGGTGGCGACCATCGCTCTTGCTTCCTCTTGGGTATGCATCCGCGCACCGATGGAGATGATCTGGGCGTTGTTGTGCTGGCGGGCGAGGGTGGCCAATTCGGGGTTGTAACAGAGCGCCGCACGGATACCGGCGACCTTATTGGCAGCCATCTGCTCGCCGTTGCCCGAACCGCCGAGGACGACGCCCAGCGAGCCTTCGTCGCTGGCCACGCCTAGCGCGGCGCGCAGGACGAAGACAGGGTAATTGTCGAGCTCGTCGTAGGTGTGCGGCCCGTGGTCGATGACCTCGTGACCCTGCTCGCCCAACCATTCGCGCAGGTCCTGGTGCATGTCGTATGCAGCATGGTCGCCGCCGATGTGAACGCGCATCGTGCTCTCCTAGGCTTGTTTTTGTTAGTCAGATGAGGTCGTTTGCCTCACCATGACACCATCGTGGCATCTGAGCCATTCCCCGTTCCGCAGGAGAAATCGATGCCCGGCAAAAACTTGACTCGTGATGAGGCCCAGCAGCGTTCGGCGCTGATCTCGGTTGACGCGTATGTCGTCGACCTAGACCTCACCTGCGGGGCAGAAACCTTCGCCACAACTACTACTGTGACTTTCGATGCGTTCACCCCCGGGGCAGCTACCTTCATCGACTTCATCGCCCACTCGGTCGAGTCGGTCGAGCTCAACGGAATCTCATTGACGGTGGCCGACGTCGTCGCAGACTCACGGATCCACCTGGCCGACCTCGCCGCTCACAACACACTGACGGTGGTGGCCACCGGTTCCTACATGAACAGCGGTGAGGGTTTGCACCGCTTCGTAGACCCCGCCGATGGCGAGGTCTACCTCTACACCCAGTTCGAGGTCCCGGACAGCCGCCGGATGTATACGGTCTTCGAGCAGCCCGACCTCAAGGCCACGTTCACCTTTACGGTCACCGCGCCTGCTCACTGGCAGGTCATCTCCAATCAGCCGACCCCTGAGGCCGCTGCTGCCCCGCAGGCCGCCAACGTAGACGGCATCGAGATTGCCCAGTGGGCCTTCGATCCCACCCCGCGCATGTCGTCCTACATCACCGCGCTCGTCGCCGGGCCCTACGACGTGGTCCGCGACGAGGTCTCCACTCGCGGCGGAAGCGTGCCGCTCGGGGTGTTTTGCCGCAAGAGCCTGACCCAATATTTGGACGCAGACAACGTCTTGAGCTGCACTAAGGCCGGCTTCGCGTTCTACGAAGAAGAGTTCGATTTCCCGTATCCGTTCGCGAAGTACGACCAGATCTTCACCCCGGAATACAACATGGGGGCCATGGAGAATGCCGGCTGCGTGACCATCGTCGAGCAATACGTCTTCCGCTCCAAAGTGACCGACACGATGGTCGAGCGGCGAGCCCTGACGATCTTGCACGAGTTGGCGCATATGTGGTTCGGCGACCTGGTGACGATGCAGTGGTGGGACGACTTGTGGCTCAACGAGTCCTTTGCCGAGTGGGCCTCGACGGTGTGCCAGGCCGAGGCCACCGGGTGGACCGAATCCTGGACCACCTTCGCGACCTCAGA
>JBBSVB010000335.1:0-3166 GCA_038233875.1 Actinomycetales bacterium
ACGGCCCTGTCGGCATACCTCGGCGCGGACTATGAGCAGGTGCTGCTGGCTCGCGGCAGCGACGAGGCCATCGACGTGCTGATCCGCACGGTCTGTGCGCCCGGCGGCGACCGAGGCATTATCACGTGCTCACCGACCTTCGGGATGTATGCCGTTAGCGCGGCCGTGCACGGTGTGCCCGCCCATGACGTGCCCCAGCACGACACCGGCACCGGATTCGAACACAACCTCGAGGCGGTGGCCGCCGCCGCCCGTTCCACGGGGGCACGCATCGTGTTCCTGGCCTCGCCAGGCAACCCCACCGGGTCAACCATCGACCTCTACGACGTGCTCGCGCTCGCCGACGAGATCGCCGACGTCGCGATGGTGGTGCTGGACGAGGCATACGTTGAGTTTGCTGATGAAGGCTCAGCCATCGCCGCCGTCGCAGCCCACCCGACGCTTGCGGTGTTGCGCACGATGTCGAAGGCGCACGGGCTGGCGGGGGCCCGTATCGGCGCACTGATCGCCCACCCCGACCTGATCGCCGTCATGCGCCGGGTGCAAGCGCCATACCCCTTGCCGACCCCAGCGGTCGACGTCGCCATCGAGGCTCTGAGCCCCGCATCACTGGCCGATACCGCCATCCGCGTCGACGCCACCGTGTCCCTGCGGGATCGATTGGCAGAGATCGTGACGCAGGCGCGCGGCGTGAAGTGCGTCTACGACAGCCAAGCCAACTTTGTGTTGGCCCGCACTTCAACACCGGATCGCCTGATAGACGCAGTGCGACGCCAGGGCATTGCCATCCGCGATATGCGCCACCTACCCGGGCTGTCCGACGCCGTGCGGATCAGCGTCGGCACCAGCGATGACCTTGACGCGCTCGCGCAAGCGCTAGACCCTTTGACCACTCCCGAGAGGAATTCATGAGCTCGTTGCCCGGCCCCGTTCTGTTCATCGACCGTGACGGCACGCTGATCGAAGAGCCCGCCGACCAGCAGGTCGACGCGCTGCACAAGGTGAAGTTCGTGCCCGACGTCATCCCCGCCCTGCTGCGTATGCGGGATGCTGGCTGGTCGTTTGTCATGGTCAGCAACCAAGACGGCCTGGGCACCGAGTCCTTCCCGACGCAGGACTTCCAAGGCCCGCACGACCTGATGATGTCGGTGTTCAGCAGCCAAGGCATCACGTTCCGCGACGTGATCATCGACGTCACCATGCCGGCCGACAACGCCCCGACCCGCAAGCCCGGCACTGCGCTGATGACCGGGTTGCTCAAGGACCGCAGCATCGACTGGGCCGCCAGCGCGATGGTCGGCGACCGCGAGACCGACGCGCAGTTCGCGACCAACCTGGGCATCCCGGCATACCTCATCGGTGTCACGGACTGGCCGAGCATCGCCCACGAGCTCGTGACCAAACCTCGCACCGCGTCCGTGCGTCGCGCCACGTCCGAGACGGTCATTGACGTGAGTGTCGACCTCGACCGCGGCGGCCACAGCAATATCGCGACGGGCGTTGGATTTCTCGACCACATGCTCGAGCAGTTGGCCAAGCACGGCGGCTTCAGCCTCACCGTCGCCTGCGACGGAGACCTGCACATCGACGAGCACCACAGCGTCGAGGACATTGCCCTGGCAGTGGGCGAAGCCATTCGCACCGCCTTGGGCGACAAGCGCGGCATCGGACGCTACGGATTCACGCTGCCCATGGACGAGGCCCAAGCGACCGCCGCGATCGACCTGTCTGGACGCCCCTTCTTCGTTTTCGAGGGTGAATTCGACCGGGAGAAGGTGGGCGACCTGCCAACCGAGATGGTCGGACACTTTTGGCGCTCCTTCGCCGACGCGATGCGCTGCACCCTGCACCTGAGCATCTCGCCAGGCAATGCCCACCACCAGATCGAAGTTGGCTTCAAGGCCGTCGCGCGGGCCCTGCGTCAAGGCATCGCCGCCACCGGCACCGACCTGCCGAGCACTAAGGGTGTTCTGTGAGCGGTCCCAGCGTGGTGCTCGTCGACTCCGGCGGCACCAACATTGCGTCCGTTAGTTTCGCGCTGGAGCGTATGGGGATCGCCTGCCAACTCACTAGCGAGGCGGCCGTCATACAAGCCGCCGACCGGGTGATCTTGCCGGGGGTGGGTGCGGCCGCCCAAGGAATGGCCCGCTTGCGCGAAGCAGACCTCGTGGGTGTTCTGCGTGACCTCACCCAACCCCTACTCGGTGTGTGCCTCGGGATGCAGTTGCTCTTTGACGGCAGTGAAGAGGACGGCGGAGTCGAGTGCTTGGGGATGATCGAGGGCACCGTGGCCGCGATCACGCCAGGCGTCGACGTTCGAGTTCCGCACATGGGGTGGAATACGCTGCGCCTTACCCGGAAGGACCCCCTCATCCGTGGCCTCAGCGACGGGGATCGAGCCTATTTCGTGCACAGTTACGCAGCGCCCATGACCAGTGCGACCCTCGCCAGCACCTGGCATGGCCAGGACTACGCGGCGGTGGTGCGCCAAGGCAATCGTTGGGGTGCTCAATTCCATCCTGAGCGGTCCGCGGCTGTAGGCGCAACCGTCTTAGCCAACTTCATCTCGGAGGCAGTCGATGAGTGAATTCACCATCTACCCCGCTCTGGACATTCGCGGCGGTGGCGTCGTGCGCCTGCACAAGGGCGACTACGACAAAGAGACAAAGTATGACGGGGAGCCGCTAGACCTCGCCCGCGCCTACGCAAACGCAGGCGCTCGGTGGCTGCACCTGGTCGACTTGGACGCTGCCCGAGCGGGCGGCTACGCGCTGGCCTCGCTGCTGACCGACATCGCGACGCACACGAGTCTGCGGGTGCAGACCGGTGGGGGAGTGCGCTCGGCTGATGACGTGCAACGCCTCCTCGACGCCGGGGCGAGCCGGGTCGTCGTGGGCTCCATGGCGGTCCGTGAGCCCGAGACGGTGCTCGATTGGTTGGAGCGTTTTGGCCCCGACCAACTGACCGTGGCGCTCGACACTCGGGCGGACGACAAGGGCTCCTGGGTGTTGCCCGTGGCCGGGTGGACCTCGGTGGCAGACACCGACCTGCCGACCATGCTCCATCGGTATGCGGCATCGGGCCTTAAGCACGTGTTGTGCACCGACATCGGTCGCGACGGCACGCTGGCCGGGCCGAACACACACCTCTACACCTTCTTGACGAT
>JBBSVB010000336.1:0-3159 GCA_038233875.1 Actinomycetales bacterium
CTGCGCCGGGTCAACCGGGGGCGGGGTCGACGGCGTTGGTCGGGTGCCGGTCTCGGCAGCCTCCAGTGCGACTTCGATACGCTGCCGGATCGCCGCCGGTCCGCGCCAATACACCGTCCACAGCACGGTGTTCACCTGCGTGCGATCCAGCTCGGCGAGTCGACTGTGGAACTGCTCGCGGTGCATCCGGTCCGACACGAAAGCAGACGTTATCGCATAGCGTCCGGGGTGCCGGGATGGCCATTATTCGTCGTCACGGAGCAGCGCTGCTCGGGCAAACGCCTGTGTCACCGCCGAGTCGACCGGCCGACGCCGTTTTCGGGGCGCGATGCGGGAGATCGTGGCGCGGACGGCCTCGGTTGCCGGCGGCAGATACATCGTGGGTATGCCGTGTCCTTCCGGAGTGCGCCACCCGAGCGCGGTCAGCCACCGCGCCAACTGCTCCCAGGAGGGGCCATCGGGATCGCCTGTGGCTGACACCGCGGCGAGCCACAGCACGCTCGCATCACGCTCGAAGCCTGGCCGCGTCGGCAGTGCGCGCGCGGCGAGGTGCTCCCACAGCGCCTCATCATCGGCCTCCAACCGGCGAGCGGCAGTGGTGACCAGCAGGCGACCTTTGCTTTTGCGCAGCAGCCCGACGTGCTGAGCGCTCTCCCGAAGCCTCAGCACGGGCAACGTCATATCCTCACGGTTGCCTTTGCCGATCCACTCCTGCGCCATGCCCAGCTCGTCGTAGACCATCTGCACCACCGCGGGCTTCATCCATCCGGCGCCGGTGAGCGGGATGCCCGCCGTGCCAGCGATCTCCAACAACAGCCGAAACGGCCGCACCGCGACGGCCAGGGTGTGCGGGTCGAGTCCTGTTCCTTCGACGTCGTCCAGGTATGCCGTGTGCTCGCCCACCCAGCCCAGCAGCCGGGCCAGTTCCTTCCGGGTGCCGGGGTCGGCTCGTGAGAGCACGTCGTCCAACGCCGGGTGCATCATCGGGGTTGCCGCCGCCAGGGCGAGGATCTCCTCGATGCTGGCGCCTTCCAGTCCGATCGCGAGGGTGGCTCCCGCCGCCGAGAACTCGGTGGGGTCCCACTCAGGGGGTAGCCAGTCGGCATACTCCGGATCAATGAAGGAGGTGTCACCGCTCTCGCGCCAGGCGGCTACGAGGTCGTTGTGACTGCCGACCCCACCGACGTCCTCGGGCGGGCAGGCGTTGCGGCCGCCCGTGCACACTGCGCTCGGGGCGTCAGTGGGCAGCGGCGAGATCTGTTCGACCTTGATGGTGTGGGTCCAGTCGTCGCCGAAGTCGTAGGTGTAGAACAACCGGTGCCCGACGGCCCGCAACACCTGACCCAGTTGCACGTCCCGCTCGTGGATGCCCTCCTCTTCTTCCTCGAGGTCGCCGTCGTTGATCAGGTGGGGGCCGGTCCAGATCTGCTTTTTCGGGCCCAGCCAGAAGCGGTGCAGGTGGGAGTCGGCCCACCCCATCGCCGCCTGCAACACGCGGTGCAATTCCTCGGCGCTGAGGTCGTCTCGAAGCTCGAGACGTCGCCATATCGCCGGCTTCGAGCCGTCGAGATCAACCCGGACGCGCAGCAGGCTCGGCTTCGTCGGCGGGTCGGGCAAGGCAACGGTGTTACGCGGCGGTTGGGGCGGCCCATCGAAAATGCCCTGGGTCTGCCAGGCGGCGAGGAACGCGTGGATGTCCTCACCGCTCATGTTCCCGACGATGTCGCGGGCGCTCTGCTGCTCGGGAGTGGGGTCTTTTGGTGGGGTGGGCACGGGTGCTGGTCTCCTGGGCTCGACGTCTAGGGAAACAACAATGGTGGCGCGGGCAACCTTCTGCCCACGCCACCACCGTCTGCAGGGGTATGCCGAGGTGCCGGGACCACCCGAGCGACCGCATACCCAGAGGTGTTCTTAGTCGACCACCATCACCGGCGCGCTCGACTGGGCTAGCACACCCAGGGTGGTCGGGCCCAGCGAGGAACCGGCCAGGCTGCCCTGACCGTGGGTGCCGAGCACCAGCAGACCGCCCTGTTCCCCTGCCTCGATCAGACCGTCGACGGGGTGACCTTCGATGACCGCACCCTTCACCTCGAGGTCGGGGTGCGCGGCGGCAGCGCGCTCGAGGATGTCGGCGTTCGCCTTCTCCGCAGCCTCCCGGTGAGCTGCCTTGGCCTCCTCGACCGAGGCGTAACCCGCAGGCTTGCGGTTGCCGGTCGGCGGTGCCCACACGGTGGCCACGAGCAGCGGCGCCTTCCAGTCGCGGGCAACGTCGGCGCCGACGTCGACGGCGCGCTCGGAGCCGCCGGTGCCGTTCATGCCGACCACGACGGGCTTGCCCGGCCCGGGCAGCATGTCCTCACCGGATCCGGCGCGGACGACGACCACCGGGCAGCGGGAGTACCCAGCGACCGAGTAGGCGGTCGAGCCGAGCAGCAGGGCGCCGACCCGGCCGCGACCGTGGCTACCCAAAACCATCATTGAGGCGGTGGTGGACCGCTCACCCAGGGCGACCTTGGCGCTGAACAGCGAGCCGGCGACGTCGACCTCCAGGTCGGGGAAGTCCTTCAGCACCGTGTTGCGGCCCTCGCCGGCAATCTCTTTGGCGTCGGCAATGACATCCTCGTTCTTCCAGAGCCCACTGCCGGCGTCCTGGGTATACGTGATGCGCTCGGCCGCGTGCAGGATGACCAACTTGCGACCCTGATGGTCGGCGGCGCGGGCGGCCCACTGCAGAGCGGCCTCGGAGGGGTCGGAGCCGTCGTAGCCGACGACGATCGGACGAGTGGCCGATACGGATGCCATGGTTGAACTCCTTCGGTTGGGGATGGTGCCCATCGTAGGGTGACCTGGAGTTGCCTGCCTTAATCAGACGTGCGCTCGGCCTCTGCTGTCGGGATGAGCACTCGGTGGGGTCGGCCGATTTCGGGCACCGGAGACCGATTCTGGTGTTTCTCCGGGATGCCTGTGCGCTCAACCAGCGCCACCGGGTGCCGCGCAACTATCGCCGCGGCGGCATACCCGCCTACGATGGCAAAGATCCCGCAGGTTTTCGCTTACAGCGACCGCGCTAGCCCCATGCCTGTTCTCAAGCGCACCGATGCGCCGCAGTGATTACCTCGCCAGCGTTGGCGAACCTCACGGATACATCCGCGCCTTGCC